>CAZNSL010000054.1:0-13113 GCA_964574975.1 uncultured Alcaligenaceae bacterium
GGTCGCTCCCGGCGGTCAATCGCGTTATGATGAGGACGCCGGGGCCGCGAGCAGACTGAGCTTCGACCCCGGTTGGACGCTCATGCGGTGGTTCCTGGGATGAAGGCGGATTCACCACAGAGTCACAGAGGACACAGTGAAGACCGAGGAAGAATGCATCTTCCTCTATCTTCTCTGTGTCCTCTGTGACTCTGTGGTGAGTACTTCCGTCGAACAGCGGAGTCGTGAACATGGTCCGTTGGTTAGCAGGATTGTCCTTAGTCGCGTTCGCCGGTATTACCGCGGCCGAGCCGAAGACGCTGACGCTGCAATACTACGGCCAGTCGTTCTTCGTGCTGACGACCTCCGCCGGCACGCGCGTCGCCTTCGACCCGCACGCGCTCGAGCCGCTCGGCAAGCCGACCGTGGCCGCCGACCTCGTCCTCATCAGCCACCCGCACCCGGACCACAATAAGCTCGAAGCGATCACCAACCGCGCGACCGCAAAGATTCTCGAAGGCATCAAGGCATCCGGCCCGCCGATGGAAGGCGGTCCGCCGCCGCGGGCGAACTGGAACCCCATCGATGAGACGTTCAAGGACGTGAAGGTGCGCTCCGTCGGCACCTACCACGACCGCATGCAAGGCATGCAGCGCGGCAAGAACACCGTCTTCATCGTCGAAGCCGATGGCCTGAAGGTCGTCCACCTCGGCGACCTCGGCCACGTACTCACCGACGACCAGGTGCTACAGATCGGGCCGGTGGACGTGCTGATGATCCCCGTCGGCGGCGTCTACACGCTCAACGGCGAGCGGGCCAAGGAAGTCGTGGCCCAGCTCAAGCCGAAGCGCTACGTCGTGCCGATGCACTACGGCACGCTGACCTGGACCGACGTGCTACCGCCCGACGAGTTCCTCGACGGCCAAACGAATGTCCAGAAACTGCCCACCAACGAGCTGAAGGTCGCTGCCGGTCCCGTACCGACGGCCCCGGTCGTTGCACTGCTAGCGATCCCGAAGCGGTGACGGGTCACTTCGCCCAGTTGGCGATCGTGTCGATGACCTCCTCGGCGACGTGGCCCTGCTTCTCGTACTCGGCCGGCGTCGCCTTGCCTTGGCCCTTCATGAAGAGGTGGTTCAGATCGGGGAACCGCTTGAGTAGCGCCGACGGCTTGCTGAACAGGGACTTCTCCCAGCCGGCGTAGTCGGCCTGCGTCACCTGATAGTCGCGGTCGCCGTGCAGGATCAACATGCGACACGATAGCTTCTCCGCGGTCGTCGTCGGCGAATAGCCGCGCAGACTCAGCCAATACGACGCCGGCGCGCCGAGCGGCAGTTCGGACGTTGGCGTCGTCGTCGACAGACCCGAGGACTTGGCCCGCGCCACTTGTTCCTTGATCTTGGCGAGCTGCGCCTTGGCCTGCTCGTTGCCGCCCTGTAGGCTCGTCAGGAACTCGAACTGATCCAAAATGATGTCCTCGAGCGGGCGCGTCCCCCCGGCCATGGCGACGAACCCGGCCAGGTTCGGTTCCAGCGATGCAATCTTCGGAGCCAGCATCGCCCCCAGGCTGTGGCCGACGACGTACACCTTCGTTGGGTCGATGCCGGGCGTCTTTCGCAGCAGTGCGATCGCGGCCCGGGCGTCGTTCGTCACCTCGTCGTCGATCGTGATCGGTACCTTCTGCAACTTGGCACCGTAGACCAAGGTGCGCTTGTCGAAGCGCAGCACCGCGACGCCGCGGGTCGCCAGCCCACCGGCCAGGTCCTTGAACGGCTTGTTGGCGCGAATGGTCTCGTCGCGGTCTTGCGGCCCGGAACCTTGGAGCAGGACGACGCCAGCGAATGGCCCCATGCCCTTCGGCTTGGAGAGCGTGCCGGGCAGTTCCCACTCCGTCCCCTTGCCAACGACGACCGCCGTCTCCTCGTAGGCGTCCCGGTTGACGTACGGCGGATAGGTATACGGGACCGGCGGTGGGCCGACGGCGATGCCGGCGATCTTGCCAGCCTTGTCCATCGTCAGTCGCATTTCGAGCGGCCCCTTGGCGAATTTGACGCCGACGAAGACGATCAGGTGGTCGCCCGAGACTTCGGTGCGGCTGCCGGTCGTCTTCTCGTAGGCACCGGCTTGCTTGGTGATCGTCTCCCAAATCGCGCGGACCTTGTCGGGGGACGAGAGGGCCTTGGTGACGTTCGCGTCGAAGTGTTTGGTGGCGGCCTGGAAGTCGTTCTTGACCATCGCGGCCACGAACTCCTCGGCGTGCGCTTTGGGCGTGCCTGGCGTCGTGGCTTCCGCGGATGGCTTTAGCGTGGCAGGCGGCGGGGGCTGCTTCGGCTGTGGGTCGGCGGCGAGGAGAAATGCGAGCGCGAGTGCGGACATGCGGCGGCTCCCGGTGTGGCGAGCCGTCATTCTACGAACCCGTCATTCGGCCGGGAGGCGCAGGACCCCGAACCCCGTCTCCGGATCGAAGCCCGTCGGCGCGATGTCGACGGCCGAGCGTTCCAGCGCCGCCCGCACCTGCGCCGGCGTCCATTCGGGGTGCTTCGACAGAATCAAGGCCGCGAGGGCGGCGGCTTGCGGAGCGGCGGCCGAGGTGCCGGCGAACGGCTTCGAGCGGGTCACACTCTGGAACGGCACCGTGGCGACGTAATCCGGCTTCGGCCGTCGCGAGTTCGGGCCACACGAACTGTAGCTGGCCCGCCGACCGTCCTCCTCCACCGCCCCGACGGCCGCGAACTCGGTGCCGTCGGCCGGGAACGCGATGCTGCCCTTTTGGGTGAAGCGCTCCAGCCAGCCGCCCAAGGCCGCGACGTGGAACGGGCCGGGCGTGCCGGAGGCGTACCGCACGCGGACCAGATACTGCCCGCCCTTCTTCGGCACGAAACGAACGACGGCGCAGTGCCCATTCGGCACCGGCGCCGGCGGCGCGCGGCCGATCTCGCTGCCTGTCACGGCGTCGAGGACGTGCAGCGTGTAGGCGGCGGTGCCCGGCCAACAGAGTTCGACCGAGACGCGCTCGTCCTCGCCCCACGGCATCAGGGCGTTGTCGCGTTTGTCGTCGCGCCACAGATGATAGCCATCGCGGTCGGGAGTGAACTGGCCCGCCCAGTGCCGCTGGGCGATGTTGCCGGCGCATGCGAAGCATGCGAGGTCGTCGCGGTGCGAGCCGTCGCCGGTGACGCGGGCCAGAGCCGCATGCACCGGGCCGCCGCCCTCGCCGTCGCTCCAACTCGGCATGATGACCGAGCAAGTCAGCACGCGCGCGCCCTGCTGCTTCGCCCAGGCGACGGCCTGGACGAACGTCTCCGGCTTGTCGGTCTCCCAGTTGGCGAAGACCAGTTCGGCGTCCGGGGCGATGGCGTGGACGACTTCACCGCACAGGATACCGTGGGCGCTGTCGCGAGTCTCGAAGCTCCGGTCGTCGCGGAAGGCGCGCCCGAGGACTCGCGCGGGTAGGGCCAAGCCCAGGTGATCGCGCCAGCCGCGGAAGCCACTGTCGATGACGGCAACCTTGACGCCTTGGCCGCGGACGCCGTCGGCGTGCCAGCGGTCGGCCCCGAGGCGTGCGATCAGCCGCGCCCGGCTCGGTGCGACGGCTGCGGAGTGCGAGGCGGCTTCGCCGGGGGCGACTTGCTCGACAGGCGGCTCAGTAACCGAGCGTACTCGGTGGAACTCACCAAACTCGTCCCACCCTACGGGACCGCCGTGCGCGACGAGCCAGCCGGCCATGGCGGCGAATGGAATCAGCCAGGGTGCGTGTCGTGGTGCCATCGACCCATTTGATCGGCGCAGTCAAGGGACGCGTGCGTGCGAGAAATGCTACCTGCCCACGGGAACCGTGGGCCGGCAGGAGTCGGGCAGCGGATGGGTGGGTTGTTCGGACTCGCCGATCAGCCGGTCGGGTTTGGCATCCCCTTGAGATTCGCCCACATGTTGCGCTTGTACGCCTCGACGCCCGGCTGGCCGTAGGGGTTGACGCCCATCAGACGGCCCTCGACGACCGTTGCGAGCATCAGCATCTGCATGAGCTGTCCCATCGTGAAATCCGTAACGCCCGGCAGAATCAAATCGGCCGTGGGACGCGCCGCCTCCGCATAGGCCTGATTCGCACCTTGCAGTGCGGCCTGGGTTACGTCTTGTAGCGTCCGTCGAGCGAACTGGTTCAAGTTGTCTTCGTTGCGGTCGGCCATGCCGATGCCGATCGGCTGCGACCGGGTCGCCTTCACCACGAGGTTGTTGATCGCCTTATCGCGCGGGCCGTCCTGGTGCTGCTGGCCACGCGAGTGCAGCTCGCGCGTCATCGCGCAGGTCACGGGCGTCGGCCCGCGGCCTTGCTTACCCAGCGACTCGGCCAGGAGCTGTTCGTACCACAGGCCGAGCGACTCGAGCTTCTTCGACCATACGGCGAAGACTCGCGTCGTCTTTTTCAGCTCCTCGGTCATCAGGTAGTTCACGACCGCGAACTGGAGGACGGGGTTGCGCTCGAACGGCTCCTCCAGGAACCGCCGCGTCATGGCGTGCGCGCCGAGAAGCATCGCCCGCACGTCGAGGCCCAGGACGGCGGCCGGCAAGAGGCCCGCGGCCGTGAAGACGCTGAAGCGGCCGCCGACGTTATCGGGCACCGTCAGGATGTCGGCATCGGTAAAACCCTCGGCCCGGAGTTGTTCCCGCATCCGCCCGGTCGCGCCGGTGATCGGCACGACCAACGCTCGATACGCCGCGGGACCTCGGCCGTAGTACTTGGCCATTTCGGCGCGAACGGCCCGGTACGCAACCGCCGTCTCGAGCGTCTCGCCCGACTTGCTGACGACGACGAGGCCCCAGCGCTCTTCGAGGATGTCCGGATCGACGCAGGCGGATTCGAGCAGGTCGATCAGATCGTGCAGCGAGTCGCTGTCGGCGGCGTTGCCCTCGAAGTACACCCGAGGAATGCCGAGCCGGGCGCGAACGGGGAGTTCGTTGTGGTAGGCGCTGCACAGGGCGTCGATGAGCGCCTTGGCCCCGCGGTAGGAACCGCCGATGCCGAGGATGACGACGCGATCGACCTGCTCGCGCAAGCGCTGGGCGTGGGCGAGGATCTTGCCGAGTTCGCTGCCGTCGGGGTTGCGGCGGTGGGCGTCGAGTGTCTTCTGCGGCAGGTCGATGAAACCGGCGTCGAGCGGGCGCAACTCGGCCGGCGGGGTCGTTAGTTCGCGCTCGGCGGCGATCTGGCCGCGAACCTGCTGTACCAGCGGCAACAGGCCGCGGACGCGTGCGGTCGTCAGTAGGTTCTTCGCCTGGAGTTCGGCCAGCGGCGTCCAGGCCTCCGGAGCGGGGGCGATACAGCCCTGGAAGTTGTATTCGATGGTTTCGTCGGGAAGTTGCATAGTGGGATCGCCAGCGCGGGCCGAGACTCCAAAATACCGCCGCCGTGTGACGCGCCGCAACGCGGCGCGCCGGTGCCGCACCAAGGTTCTTACCGCAACTGTAGGTCATGTGCCGGCCGCGCGGGGAAGTGCACGGGGAAAAAGTTGTGCCGGTCGTGCCGGCACTGCGGGCAGTCAGTCGAAGAGCCGTGCCAGCGGCACGGCGAAACCGGGCAATACGTCGGGGACGGTGAGCGTGTCGCCATTGTGGAACGTCTGCGGTAATTCGTTGTCGCGGAACACGGTGGCGGCCGCCATATCTGGATCGAGGATCAGCACGGCCAGAATGCCAGACGCGAGATACTCCGAAACCTTGGCGACGAGGTGCCTCATCCGATCGGACGGCGAGCGAACTTCGACGACGAACTCCGGTGCCGCGTCGAGCAGCCCCGGAGGTATTCTGCCCTTTGGCTGCCGGGCGTAGCTGAAATAGTTGATGTCCGGGCCGCGGACGGAGTCGGGGCCGCGCGTCGTTCGGATGAATGAGTCGTTGCTCATGACGTGGCCGCAGTCGTTGGCCTCTGCCCAATTGCCGAGGTGACGTGCAAACGTCGCACAGACTTTGCCGTGGTTCTGCTCCGGCTTCGGCAACTCCACAACAACCCCACGGACGAGTTCGACCCGATCTCGGTCGTGTTTGACGACGAACTCTTCGGCGGTCATAAGCGTCGGTGGCGAGGTACTTGCGGACATGGTACCCTCCTCGATCGCGGGCAGTCTAACACGGCCGGCGAACGGCCGACAACGCCGGTTCGTCCCCGGTCGTTTGACACAGCCCCGCCTGGCTGGTTATACTCTGGGAAGAATAGGAGGTTCTCAACCCGTCTGCGGCCGGCGTGGCCGCTTGCACCTGACCCCCTCTCGCGGCCAGGACTCGCGATGGCTGATCCGTTCGCCGCCGACGCCCCGCGCCGCGGCTCTTCGGTGGTACCGAAGCCGCCGCCCCAAATTGCGCCGCGCTCCAGCGACACGGACGACGCCCCGACCATCGTGTCTTCGCAAAAGCCCCACCCGCTCCTGACGCCGGCTCCACTGCCCGGATCGCAGGGCGATTTGCGCGGCCGCCGGCTCGGCCACTTCGAGTTGATCGAAGCCGTCGGCGTCGGTGGCATGGCCGCGGTCATCAAGGCGCTCGACCTGAGCCTGTGCCGCGACGTGGCCCTCAAGATTCTGCCGCCGGAGGCGGCGCGGGACGCCGAACACGTTGCCCGGTTCCAGTCCGAGGCCCGCGCCGCGGCGAAACTCGACCACGAGAACGTCGCCCGCGTCTACTTCTGTGGCGAGGACCAGGGACTGCATTTCATTGCCTTCGAGTTCGTCGAGGGCGAGACGCTGCGGGCGATCATCGACCGTCGCGGGCCTATTTCGCCGGCCGAGGCAGTCCACTACATGCTTCAGGTAGCCGCCGGCCTCGCTCATGCGACGGAGCGCGGCGTCGTCCACCGCGACGTGAAACCATCGAACATCATCGTCACGCCGGGTGGGCGGGCGAAGGTGGTGGACATGGGCCTGGCCCGCCACCTCGACGGGCCGGCCGACGGCGTGACGCAATCGGGCGTGACGCTCGGCACCTTCGATTACATCTCGCCGGAACAGGCGCTGGAACCGCGGCAGGCCGACGTGCGCAGCGACATCTACTCGCTCGGCTGCACCTTCTACCATGCGCTGACCGGCCACCCGCCGGTCCCCGAGGGCACGGCCGCCAAGAAGCTGGACGCGCACCAGCACGTCGCTCCGCCCGACCCGCGACAGTACAACCCGGCCGTGCCGGACGAGCTGGCCGCCGTCCTCGGCTGCATGATGGCAAAGGACCCCACCCAGCGCTACCAAACGCCGGAGCAACTCCTCGACCAGCTACTCAGCGTAGCCCAGACACTCGAATCGAACGGGATGGCGAGTCAGCGGGTGCCGCTCGCCGCGCCGCCGCGACCGACCGGGCCGCCGCGGATGGGTCTGTGGACGGTTGCGGCGGCGGCGCTGGGTGTCGCCACGATCATCGCGGTCGTCGAAGCCACTCAGCCACCGGCACCGAAGGGCCTGGCTGCGGCCTTGCTGCGCGTGCCCGAGGACGGGCCGCGCAAGGCGGAGGAACCACCCGTAGCCGCGGATACGCCGCCGGTCGTCGCGCCGCCCCCGCCGACCCGCGCCGCCGATGCGATCCATTTCGCGGCCAACGTCGAGGAACTTCGGCAACTGCTCCGCCGCGGCGACGCCACGCTGCGCGTGAAGCTGACCGGCACCGAGCCGTACATTCTCGACGGCGTTGGGCTGAACTTCCCCGGCAAGCGGTTGGAGTTCGAGGCGGCCGACCCGGCTAACCACCCGGCGACGATCCGGTTCACGGCGTCCGAAAACGAGCGGTCGGCCCTGACGTTCGGCCGCGACGGCGAGCCGGGCACCCTGGCGCTCAAGGGCGTGCGCTTTGAGGTTGTGTCGCCGAATCTGGAGTGGCCGGTCGCCGCCGTAGTGGCCCGCGCGCCGGAGCGAGTGGAAATCGACCGCTGCGCGTTCGCGCTGCCGGAAGGTCCGGCGTTCGCCCGCGGCGGCGGGGCCGTGGTCGTCGAGGGCCGGCGCGACGCCGACGCGGCCGTCCTCGTCCGGGAGAGCCTGTTCGCGCGCGGGCCACAAGCCGTGCAAGTCACCGGCAAGGTGCGACTGCGCTGCGAACAGAGCGCTTTCGGCCCGCATGCCGCCGACATTCTCCTGCGCGATAGCGGTGGGCCGGACGACTCCTCGGTGCGGCTGGAACACTGTTCGGCCCTGGTCGAAAGCGGCGCGGTGTTCGCACTCGACGACCGGGCCGGCGGCACCCTGCATGCGGGCAACTGTCTATTCTCGCGGCCGGCTGCCGAACCGCCGGACGACCCACCCGGCGATGGCGTCCTGATTCGCCAGTTAGCTGGCGGACGGCCCGGCGACGCAGCGTTCAAGGCCCTCACCGGTCCCGACGGCCCGCAGCGGAACGCCTACCACAACCTGAGCGCCGTCTGGAGCGACGAGACGCCGGCCGCGGGCCCGCGCCGCGCCGTCACGCTCGACGAGGCCCGCCGCCGGCCCGACTTCAAGGACGACGACGCGCTGGAACTGCCGCAGTCGCCCTGGCAGCACGCCCGGCCCACTGCAATGCTGGCCGACAATCCACAAGCCGCGTTCGCCGTCGATTTACGTCAGGCGCGGCTACGGCTGCCACGGCAGATGTCGGCTGTCCTGGGCGTGACGCGGAACGTCTGGGGGCCGAGTTACCGCACGCCGCTCGATCCACCGGCCGCCGAGGCCGTCGCGGCCCGCACAAAGGTCGTCGATCCAGCGCGGGTGACCGACGCGGCTCTCGGTACGTATCGAACACTGCAGGCGGCGATCCTCGACGCCAAGCCCGGCGACATGATCCTCCTGAAAGTGAACGGCCGAATCGAGGTCGAGCCAGTGCGGCTCGACCGGCCGGACGTGCGGCTGACCGTGCGACCGTTCGCGAACTACCGACCGCTGTTGGTCGTCGCGCCGACGCCGGACCCGGAATCGGCGTTGTTCCGCCTCTACGACGGCCAGCTACACCTCGAGGGCTTACAGTTCGCCCTGCGACCGGCCCGCAGCGACATCCGCATCCAGTCGGTGGTCGCCCTCGCCGGCAGCGGGCAGGTCGAGTTCAAGGGTTGTGCCGTGACGCTCGACGAGGGCGGCGACGCCCAACTCGCGGCGGTCGCATTGCCGGATGTTGCCGAGCGGCCCGGCAAGGGCGTGCCGGTAGTGCGACTCGGCGACACCGTCGTGCACGGCAAGGGCGACTTGTTGGCGGTGCGCGGCGGTCGGCGGTTCGAGTTGGATGCGGAGAACGTGCTGGCCGCCCTCGACGGGGCACTAGTGCGTCAGGAAGGTTCGGCGCTGCGCGAACCGACACCGGGGCCTGTGTCGGCCGTGCGGCTCAAGCGCGTCACGGCGGCGCTGTCCGAACAGGTGTTGCTCGTGAAGTCCGGCCGCGAGGAGGAGCGCAACGGCCCCGGCCTGCCCGCGACGGCCGTCAGTTGCGACGGTTGCGTCATCGCCCCGCTCGCCGGGCGGTCGTTGGTGCGCGTCGAGGGTGTGGATACCGAGGAGTCGGCCCGGCAACTGGTTTTGTGGACGGCCGGCATGGACGCGCGGCCGACGTTCTACGCCAACGTCGGCCCGACCGTGATGGAGGTGCAGCCGGCCGGGGCAGAGCGAATGGCCCCGCTGCCGTTCGACCAGGAGCGCTGGTTGGCGTTCACCCACGAGCGGGCGACCGCGTCGCCGTTCGTGCGGTTGCGGTTTGCGGTTACGCCGACCGTCGAGCGGCTGGCGCGGTCGGTACCGTCCGACTTCCGCGTGCGCCCGCCGGACCCATCGCGTCCGGACGCCGATGCCACGCTGGCCGGTGCGGTCATCGACAGGTTACCTCGACCGGCGGAGGAAGAGTGAGCGATCCGCAGATTTCGCAGATTGACGCAGATTCAAAGCAGAGAGGTTACATGGTAGTATCTGCATGTGTTCTCTCGTTCTTGAATCTGCGCCGATCTGCTAAATCTGCGGATCACACTCTTTTATCGCCGTAACAAGAACTCCTTCGCGTTCACCAGCCCCCAAACGATGTCTTCCAGCGCCGCTCGACGGTCCTTCGCCTTAGCGAGCATGGCCGTGCAGTGAGCCGACTCCGACGCCGACGGCCGGCGGGAGAGCGCCGCGAGATAGAACTCCTCGACGATCTCCGCGTCGGACTGCCCCGCGTCGATCAGCCGGCCGAGGCGGTTATCGCGGCGTGCGAGCAAGTCGTGTAGCACATCGCCGGTCAACAGTTGGAACGCTTGCACGAGCGTCGTGTCGTCGCTGCGCTCGCACTCGCAGCTAATGAGGCGATCCGGCTTGCCGAACGTCTTCAGGAAGCGCGCCGCCGCGTCGGACTTGCGGCCCATGCGGGCGACAACCACACCCGGCAACTGGCCGGCTCGCGTGCCGGACGGGTGCCCGTCGAACTTCATCGGCACTTCCAGAACGCGGCTGAGCGCGTCGAGCAACGGCTCCGCCGCGAGCGGCCGGACCAGGGCGCGAGCGAAGTTGGCCTCGTCGTTGCGGTTGGTGTCGTTCGGGGCCGTCGACAACTGGTAGGTGGTCGAGGTCAGGATCAGCCGCGTCAGGTGCCGCAGGTCGAACTTCGACGCGACGAACTCCTTGGCCAGCGCGTCGAGCAGGGCCGGGTTGGCCGGCGGGTTGGCGGCGCGGAAGTCGTCGTTCGGCTCGACGAGGCCGCGGCCGAACAGATGGAACCAGATGCGGTTGGCCTGCGCCCGGGCGAAGTACGGGTTGGCCGGGTCCGCTAGCCAGTCGGCCAGGGCGAGTAGCCGGTCGGCGTCCGCCGGCACGTCAGTGGCAGTCCCCAAGAAGCGCGGTGGCGTCGGCCGGCCGGTGCGCGGATGCGGTAGTTCGGCGGTACGGTCCTGCCAGACGACCTGCTCGCCAGCGAACTCGTGCGAGTCGAACTTATCGTTGCGGTCGTTGGCGACGACGCGGTAGCGCACCCGCGCGAACAGAGCCGCCCACTGGTGGTAGTCGTTTTGCGTCCAGCGGTCGAACGGGTGGTTGTGGCACTTGGCGCAAGCCATGCGGACGCCGAGGAACACCTGGGCGGCCGCCTCCGCCCGCGCGTACGGCTCGCGCACCGCGCGGTAGAAATTCGCGGCCGGCTCCTCGTAAGTGCTGCCGCGGCCGGCGACGACCGCCCGCGCGAACTCGTTGAGCGGCACGCCGGCCGCGATCTGGTCGCGGATCCATGCGTGGAAGACGCGGACGCCCTTCGGGTCGAGAGCTTTCTCCTCGTTGCGTAGCAGGTCGGACCACTTGAGCGCCCAGTTGTCGGCGAACTCCGGCCGTTGGAGTAGCGCATCGACGAGCCGCTCGCGCTTGTCGCCGCGCGGATCGTCCAGGAACGCCATTGTCTCGGTAACGTTTGGGAGGATGCCGAGCGCGTCGAGGTAAACCCGGCGCACGAACGTAGCATCGTCGCACACCGGCGACGGGGCCATGCGCAGGGCCTTGAGTTTGGCGAAGGCGTGTGTGTCGACGAGGTTCCGCTCCGGCACGTCGGGCCAGCGGAAGTCGGGCCGGGCCGGCACGAACGCGAGCCGCACCGCACCCTGGCCGTGTAGGTAGCGCACCTGCACCGCGACCTCGCCGAACGCCTCGCGCGTCGCCACGCCATCTCCTCCGACGGCAACGAAGCCGGGCGCGGTCGGCTCGAAGACGGCCAGCCGCGTCACGTCGCGCGTGGTACCATCGGTGTAGGTCGCCTCGACTTTGAGTTGCACGCGGTCGGCCGGCTCGACGAGAACCTGTTCCGTCGGTGCGACGACGATTTTGGCCAGCGGCGGCGACTTGCGATCCGGGCAACCCGCGGCGATCCAGTCGCGCAGCATGGCGTACTCGGCCGAGTCGAGAGCGAACCGGCGGCCGCCCTCGTGCGACACCTGACCGGTCGCTTTTTGCAGGATCAGGCTGTCGGCCGGATGGAACGAATCGACGCGGCGACCGTGAGCGTCACGGGTGAGGGCGGCGTGGTCGAGGTCGGCGTCTTCGCAGCGCAGCGACAGTTTGAAGCCGCCCTTGCCGTTTGCGTTGCCGTGGCACGCGCCCTGGTTGCAGCCGGCGCGCGACAGGATCGCCTGCACCTCGCGCCGAAAGTCCGGTTCGGCGGCGCACAGGGCCGGCACGAACGCCAGCGTAACGGTGAGGGTGAATCGGTGCATCGGCGTCTCGCGTGAGACGGACGGACTGCCTCCAAGCACCTCTTATCTTGCACGGTTCGCGCGGCCGTTGCAAGTGCCGGAACGGCGCCCGGCAGGGACAGCGGCGAAAAAGCCAGTAAGGTTTCCGTGGCGTCCGCAGGATTAGCCCTATGGGGACCGCCGTGCCCGAAACCGAACAACTACTCGACCGCGCCGCCGCCGGCGATGCTTCGGCCCGCGACCGGCTCCTGGAGCGACACCGCGACCGGCTCAAGCGCATGGTCGCCGTCCGCGCCGACCCGCGACTGGCCGCCCGCGTCGACCCGTCGGACGTGGTGCAGGAATCGCTGGCCGATGCGGCGCAAAAGCTCGACCGCTACCTGGCGGCCCGGCCGCTGCCGTTCTACCCCTGGCTGCGGCAGCTCACGCTCGAACGGCTCGTCGCCCTGCACCGCCGGCACGTCCAGGCCGCGCGGCGCAGCGTCCGCCGCGAGGAGGGGCGCATGGACCTGTCGGACCGCTCGGCCGTCGAACTCGCCGAGCGGCTGTTCGCCCGGCAGTCCAGCCCGAGCGCCGGCCTGGTGCGGCGCGAGGTGCAAGCGCGGGTGCGAGCGGTGCTGGCCGGCCTGCGCGACGCCGACCGCGAACTCTTGGTGCTGCGGCACTTGGAGGGCCTGTCGGCCCGCGACATTGCCGCGGTGATGGGGACGAGCGAAGGGGCGGTGAACACGCGGCACGTGCGGGCGCTCCAGCGGCTACGGGCCTTGCTGGGACCGGACGCCGGCGCGTCGGGGGTCGTGTGATGGGACATACCAACGGCACCGTTGCACCGTCGGCCAGCTCGGCCCTCGGCCGATTGGTCGAGGACCTGACGGCCCGCCTGCAAGCCGGCGAGGCGGTCGATTGGGACGCCGCCGCCCGCGAACACCCCGAACACGCCGCCGAGGTGTCGGCCCTGCGGCCGGCGCTGGAGTTGCTCGGCTGCTTGTCGCGATCCGGCA
>CAZNSL010000055.1:0-13064 GCA_964574975.1 uncultured Alcaligenaceae bacterium
GCCCGTAACCTCATAGGCGACCGACCCGGCGCCCGCCGTCTCGTCGCCGTACTGGAGATGATCCGCCCCCGACACGCGGACGCCGTCCGCGACGATCCGGGCGTTCGTGACGTTGGTCGTCAGTTCGAGCTTCAACGTCGTCGTGGCGAACGCCCAGGAGCCGACCGTCTCCCACGGCGACCCAGATTCGGTGAAGTCATTGGGCTGCACGCTCTGATCGACTTGCAGGGTCGCCACGAGCGTCGTGTCGTCCCACACCTTGAACTCAGTGTTGGTCGCGGCGTCGCCCCAGTGCGGCCACGTCAACGCCAGCGAATACGTCCCCGTGCTCGGCAGCGTGAACGTCCACCGCCGTCGCACGTCCGAACTCGGGGCGCCGATGAAAATGTGATCGTGTCCGCCGCGAAAGCCGCTGCTCGCCGAATGGTCCATGTAGGCGACGTTGGCGGCCCCGACCACCGGCAGCCCGCCGCCGCCGTCCGTGAATCGCACGTCGGCCCCGTCGGGGACCGTCTCGGCGAAGAAATAGAGGACGTGCTCGCCATCGGAGTGCCAGTAGACGCAGTCCGAGGCGACCGTCGCCGGCGTCCCGTCGATCGTGATCGTCGGGAGCGGCCCGGACACCGCCACGATGTGGACGGGGGCGCCGTCCTCGAGGGCCCGCAGGGCGACCCCGCGACGCGAGGCCAGGGCGGTCAGCGTGTACGAGAACGCCATTCTAGCGGCTGATCCTCATGCCGAACTTGTTGGTCGGCGGGTTCAGGTCGCCCGTCGGCCCCCATCGCACCGTCACGATCGCCAGTTCCTCCTCGAACCGAAGCCGGTAGAAATCCGCCTTCAGCTTGAAGTCGCCCTGGTCGGTGCGAGTCAGGTCCGTGTACCGATGCCACAACACGTAGAAGATCGTGAGGCGTCGGAACGGGCGAGAATCGTAGATGTCGGAGGGCCGGTAGTTCGGGAGCAGCGGGTCGACGCCGAACCGCTGATGCATCGTGTAGGCCGCGTCCTCGATCTGAGGCTGGAGCGTGGCGACCTCGAACGTCACCTGGCTCGTGCCCGACGTCGGCCCCGGGGGCATCCCCGTGCCGGTCGGCAGCCCGCAGCGGCGGAGCGTGAGCGTGGTCGCGGCGACCGTCTCGACCGCGAGATACTGGGGCGGCACGTAGACGCCCGACTCGACCTTCACCACCATCCCGGCCGCGACGCCCTGGGCGGAGAAGTCGTTCGACGCCGAGGTCAACACCCACCCGCTCGGCCCGAACGAGCCGTCGGTGCCGTACGCCACCCGGGCCGACCGCGGCGCCACGACGCCGAAGTCGGACGCCCCGATCACGTAGACGTCCTCGTCGGTCGCGTAGATCGTGTCGAGCATGTCGCTAGCCACGCCGTTCGTCTCGCATCGGCAGGATCAGATGCCGCATCACCGTTTCGGGGAGGTCCCGCGTCGACGCCACGCCGCGCCACGACGTCCACTGGTCGGACGGCACCAGGTCCTCGAGCGATCGAGTCGGCGTCGCCTCGCCGGTCGTCGCGTCCACGATGGACCCGCGACGATCCGGTTCGGTGATCAGGTAGAGGTGGTCGCGTCGGTAGATCATGTGGTGACGACGAAACTCGCGAACCATGGGTCCGACATCACGACCGAAAAGCGGACGCACCCCTCGCCGAGCCGCTCCCCGAACATGAGCCCGGCCGGATAGACGCCGATCATCAGCATTTCACGCCCCCAACCTGACGGCCTCGTTCGCGAATCGCCTCGCCTCGCGAACCGTCGACCCGCGTTGCAACGCGGCCTCGTACGCCTCCGACCATCGCTTCCTCTGGTCGTCGCTCAGGCCCTTGGGGGGCTCGGGCGGCGGCACGAGCTTCACACCGAGGGCCGCCGCCAACGCGGCCGGCGGCAACGGGGCCGGCTGGGGGCCGCTCGGACCGGCGGCGACCGACACCCGCGACGCGAGCCGTTCGGCCACCAGCCGTCGGGCCGTCTCCCGCTGGACCCCCAGGTCCCGCAACCTCCCGATCGCCTCTCGCCGAACGTCGAACGCCTGTTCGTGGGCCAGCGTGTGGACCGACTCCCACGCCTTCTCGGCGACGCCCTTCGACACCCCGGCGTCGACCATCCGCTCGACCGACAGCCGCTTCGCCGACACGACCTCGCGAAGGTCCAAGATCCGGCCTTGGGTGACGACGTCGTCCCACCGCACCACGCCCGCGTCGATCAACTTCAGGTTCGACCGACCCACCAGGTTCGCCCGCTGGGCCTCGTCCAAGTCCGCGATCTTCTCGCGAAAGTCGACGAACGCGAGCGACTCGCTGTTCGGATAGATGGCGACTTGGCGGCATCGGCAATTCGAGCTTACCTGCCCGCCACCAAATGTGTATAATGTCGATGCTGTTTCCACGTCATAGACAGGACCACTGTGATGCACCATCTCGACGTCGACGACCTCGCTCGTCGCTACCAGGCCGGGGAACCGATTTCTCAGATCGCCGAGTCGCTTGGAGTGGCCGACGCCGTCGTCAAACGACGGCTGGTCGCGAATGGCTGCCCCATCCGAACCAACTCCGAGGCGCAACGCCTTCGATACGGCGTGACGGAAGTCGACGATGACGCGATCGTGGCCGCGTACCGCGACGGTGCGAGTTGCAAGGCCGTGGCGACGCGATTCGGGATCAGCCGCCCCACTATCGCGAGCATCCTCGTGCGACGCGGCATTCCAGTGCGCGGTCGATCCGAGGCGAGCTTCCTGCGAATGGCACGGACGTCTCCGGAACGACGCCGTGAGATCACGCAGGCCGCTCATGCCGCCGTCCGTGGCGTCCCTCACAGCGAAGAGCACCGAGCCAAGCTCGCCAGGACGCGGCAGGCCCGCCGGTTCAAGATCAGTCCCGTCGAAACCGAGCTTTGCGAGATGCTGAAGGCCAAGGGGCTCGATCCAATCCAACAACTGGCGATGGGCCGATACAACGTCGACGTCGCCCTCGAGGAATCGTCCATCGCCGTGGAAGTCTTCGGAGGCCACTGGCACGCGAGCGGAGCACACGCCGCCCGCTACCGCGAGCGAACCGACTACATCCTCGATCGGGGTTGGCTCCCCGTGATGCTGTGGGTCACGAAGGCATTCCCCCTGACCGTCGCGGCAGCGGATTACCTTGTCACCCTTCACGAGTCGCGACGCCTTCATGAACCCGTCGACCGTCAAGAGAAGGTGATTCGCTGTGACCCGCACAACGGAACCGTCGTCGAATGCGAGCCGACAAGCCGGCCCGTCGTACCATCCTCGGTAACCACGTAACACGCCGGGAGCGACGACCCGCGTCCCGGGAAGCAGGCAATTGTAGTGGAATGGGATCGGCCACGAGTTGCCGATCGCATGGTCGTACTGGGCGCAAAGCCCGCACGAGTTTTGCCAGTTGACGATCAGTTGATACTGGACCTTCCCCGTGTCGTTGGTCCAGGTCTCGCCGGGCGATCCGTTGAAGCGGACGTAGGCCACGCATCATTCCGCCGGCGTCGCGGGTTCAGCCGAGTCAGGCATCGGCATGAACGGTGCGATGACGTGCATGAGGGCGTCGACCCCGTATTCGTGGAGGTCTTCCCAGTGCTGCTCGGTCCGTCCGCCGATCTCCTTGCGAATCATGTTGTCGGCCGCCGCGAGGTGGCAGTGGATGAGTTCGTGGACGCAGCACGACCGCTGGTTGTCCTCCGTCTCGCGGAGCATGTCGTTCGAGATGCGGATCGTCGCACCGAACCGCGATTCCCAGCATCGGATCGACATCCAGGCCGACGGGTCCGTCGGCTCGTCGTCCTCGAAGCGGAACGTCCAATGGGCGAGCCGCATCAGCGGGGCGAGCTTGGCGATGTAGGCGGCGAACTGTTCGCGGGTGGTCATGTTCATTCCGCCGGTGAATCGTCGATCAGTTCCGGGTTCAGCAACTCTCGCCCCGCGATCACGTCCGCCTGTTCGGCCGAGTCGACGAGCAACGTCCGGACGGCCGTCCTCAGATTGCGATCGACCTCGTCGGCCCACGCGGTGAGCGTCGGCGCCGGGTGTTGGGCGACGGCGGGGGAGCGTGACAGGGATTCGAGCTTCGACCGAGCCGACTGGAACACGTTGGCCAAATAGGTGTGAGGGTCGTATCCGTGGGCGATCAACGCCCTGAACGACAGCCGTTGCGACTCGGTCGGTTCGACCGTGTCGCGTCCGCGATACTCGGCCGGGATCGTCGGGAAGTGCAGCGCGGCGGCCTTGCGATGGAGGGCCTCGCGGGCGTCGCGGACGACTCCCCGCAGCGACTCGGCCGACTCGCCCGCGAGCCACTCGTGCAACTCGCGGAGTCGGGCGACGGCCTTCGTCACGTCGGGATGGGCACCGGTGCCGCGAGTGGACGCGACGGCGACGAAGGCGTGGGCTCGGGCGTCGGACACCCGTTCGCGGAGGACGGGGACGATGCGGGCCTCCCAGGATTGGCGGACGGCCTCGAGAGCGGCCGCTCGCCTCTGGGTCTGTTCGACCAGCCCATCGGCCCCATGTGCTTGACTTCCACCGCCCACGTCGCCCCGATCCGGACGCCTCGACGTCCCAGCCACCGCGACATCTCCCAGTCTTCCGGTCGACATTGGGCGATCCGCCTTCCTTCGTGGTCCTTGTCGAGCCGAGTGTGGATCTGGAACCCGGGGAAGTCCCGCCACGCCTGGTGTCGCAGGTCGGCCAGCCACATGCCGGTGTTGACGAGCAACTCCTCTCCGGGGAGGCAAACGTCCTCGGCCGTGAAGGTGCCGGGCGTCCTGCGGATGTCCGACACTCGGAGTCGCTTGGTCACGACCCACTCGTCGTCCGGGTCGCCGATCGCCGTCGAGGTCGGCGGGTCGTCGAACTCTTCCGGTTCCTTGACCGCGATCACGTTGGAGATCAGGTCGAGCCCGCAGCGTCGCATCTCGCACCACAGCACGTCGAGCCATGGCAGCCCAGCCCGGGGGCAGACGTCGCTGTGGAGCATCGCGACGTGGGTCACGAGCCCCTGGTCGTAGGCGTTCAGGACCTCGACCATCAGCGTGTTGAAACAGTTCGGGGTGAGCGAATTCGACGCGAACGCCGGCCCGAACACGCGGAGGTCCCGCTGTTTCGTCGGGCAGAAGAACCCCATCGCGGCGCCCATCTCGACCGGCCCATAGTGGGGCAGGACGAGGAAGACGGTGGGGATGAAGTCGGGCGAATCACTCATCGGCGACGTCCGCCTCGAGGTCCGACTCCGACAGGTCCGTCGACGCCCGCCCCACCGCCACGCCCACGGCGTTCTGGACGCGGGGGACGCAGACGAAGTCGAGCGGCCGGTCGTCGATGAGTTGGATCATCTTCTGGGCCGCGCAGAGGGCGACGGCGAGGCCGTTGGCGAGCTTGCGGCACTCGTCGATCGTGCCCTGTTCGATCAGCGGCCGATCGTGGACCTGTGCGATGAGGTTGCCGATCGCCGAGACGGCGTTGACTCGCTTGGCGGCGTCGCCCTCGCGGAAGCCGAACCCGAACCACTCGACCGCCTCGTTCACATAGACCGGATATCCAGGGAAGCTCATGGGGACTCCTGAAGACCCCGCCGGCCCCGAAGGGCCGACGGGGCGGGGCTGGAGAGGTCACGCCGAGAACGCGGTGATGCCCTGGACCCAGGCGTGGTGCGCCGGGTTGTCGACCTCGATGGCGAAGTCGCCGATCATGTCGCCTTCCCAGGCATCGCCGCGAATCCCCCGAGGGTTCCAGAACTCGTTCCGGATGAACCGCATCCGGACCTCGCTCGACGTCAAGGCGACGCAGGTGTAGGCCGGCATCAATGGGCACTCGATCACCGTGACGCTTCGAAGGAACGGCGCCTCGAAAACGTCGATCGGCGTGCCGTACACCGTCTGGCCGGCGTCGAACCGCTGGAGCGAGTGACCCCAGGTGGCGAAGCCGGTCATGAACTGCGAGGACACCAGGAGCACGTCGGGGGAGCCGCCGCTGGAGCGAGGCGCCTGGAAGGCGTCGCGGACGAGGTCGACCGCCTTGTACGCGGAGGCGTTCGTCGGGCTGGTGACGACGTTCGCGCTGGCGATCAGCGTCTTGAGCCCCTTCTGCTTCTTGCGACCAGTGGTCGTGCCGTCGTCGCCCTTGCCCAGGTAGGACGTCACCTCGATGTCGTCCATGAGGTTCTGGAGGGCGTCCATCCGATTGCGATCGAGCGGCGTCCGGGCGCCCTCGGAACCGATCCAGTTCGTCGACGCTTGGAGTTTGCCGCCGACCTGGACCGGATGCTGGAAGGTCTGAACGTACTGCGTCACCGCCGTGGGCGTGCGAGCGCTGGCGGTCTGGTCGACCTCCTTGCCTGTCCGGCTGTTGCCGATCAGCGTGGCGGTCGTGGCGTTGTTCTGGGCGGCGGCCGTCGTTCCTTCGATCCCTCGCGTCACGCTGACGACGTTGTTCGCGGGCGGGTCGGACGAAACCTCGACACGTTCGCCGGAGGCGAGCTCGAGGACGTCGCCCACCAGCAACGGCGTCGCGTCGACGAAGGTGACGGTGCCGACGGTGTTGTTCGCGACCGCGGCGTTGAGCGTGTAACTGCGAGGCCGATAGTCGCGAGCGGTGATGGTGAACGTGTCCAGACCGACCACCAGTCGAGGCAGGCGGGTGATCAGCGGGTTGCGGTTGGCGAACCAGTTGATCGCCACCACGGAGATGTCATTGAGGACCTCGACGGACACGTCGGACTGTCCGGTGATCCCCATGTGGTTGAGAGGCATGTGGATATTCCTTTCGAGGGACTCCGGTCAGGTCGAGATCAAGCGGTCTTGACGACCCGGAGTCCGATGGGGCCGCCGGTGGTCTTGGGATGTGCTTGGAGCCACTGCTGCGTGGCGAGTTCGCCGAGATTCTTCGCGGCGGCCGCCTCGGTCGTCGCGGCCGGTCGACCGCCTCCGCTGGCGCCGGCGCCGCCGGTGGTCGTGGGCGGGAGCATCGCCTGGCCGGTCGGCGAAGCGAGCCAGCCCTTGATCCACTCGTCGGCGGGCTGACGGGTGAATCGATGCACGACGACGATCTGGCCGGCCGCGTCGCGGACCGACTCGAGTTCGGCCGCCACGAGCGTGTAGGCGGCCCCGGCGAGTTCGGGCCGCAGCGTCACGACGCCGAGGGCCTTGGCGATCGCCGAGTCCTTCGCGTTCGTGAGCATCTGCGTCTCGAGCCGGGCCACCTTGTCTCGCTCGGTCGCGAGTTCGCGTTCCTTCGCTTCGCGGAACTCCTTGAGGGCCTGTTCGACCTGGCCCTTCTCCGCGAGGGCCTGGAGCCGGCGTTGCTCCGTCTCCTCGGCCGCCCGCTTCGACTCGGCCCGCATCGTCTCCAGGGTGAGCCGATCGGCGACGAGGGCTTGGTAGTCATTCGGACTGAGTTGGACGAACGGGGCCGCCGGCTGTGTGGCGGGGATGACGGTGGCGGCGGTCGTCGCGGACGCGGTGGTCGTGGTCGCGGCCGACGCCGTGGAGGCGGTGTTAGTGGTGTCGTCAGGCATCGGTCGCTCCGGGGATGGGGCCACCGGCCCCCGCTCACTCGGCAGGGGCCTTCTCGGGGTCGTCGAACGTGATCCGGGCCGTCCGGCCCATCGGCGTCGACGCGGCGCCCTCGCGGGCGAGGGCGGCGTCGGAAACGGCGGTCCGCACCGCCAGTTCGATCTCCCGGTCGTAGACGGCGTATTCGGCGTCGTCGAGGCCGGGGAGCATCGTCCTCACATACGTCTCGAGGACGTCCTCGTCGATCTCGGGCAGCTTGCCGGCGGCGGCGAGCATCGCCTGGAAGTCGAGGAACTGCTTCGCCAAGTCGTCGGCGGTCATCAACGAGAACGTCGACGGGTACGTGATCACGACCGGCGCCATGTCGGGTGCGGCGCCGTCGGTCAGCACGGCCATCGCCGTCTCGGCCATCGCGCGTTCGACCTTCGCCATGGTCTTGGCGAACGCCTTCAACGCCGCGTGCTTCTCCTCGTGGTCGAACGCCTTGGACAACCCGCTCTGGGCCGCCACCGACGTCCCGCCCGCGTCGCGGCCGGCCGAGCCGGCCGGCTTCGTCAGCGAGGCGATCCGATCGACGAAGTCTCGGATGTCCCGCTTGTTGGCGCGGATCGACTCGGCGCCCCCCTTGGGGAAGTCGACGACCTCGAAGCCCTCGTATGCAACCGTGGTCCCGAGCGTGCTCTTCTTCTTCGGGAGCAGCCAACTCGGCCCGATCGGCACCGTCCCGTCCGCCTGGACGTAGTCCTCGGGGCCCTGGAAGAGCGGGTGGGCCTGGGTCGTGTCCGAGAGGACGAGTTCGGAGTCGCGGTTGTAGTACTCGCGCTGGTGCTCGGCGACCGCCTCGAGCCGAGGCTGCCCCACGTGTCGGCAGCGCAGCTTGCGACGGTCGAAGACGCGGACGACGGGGACGACCCCGAACGCATGCGGGCGACGCTCGACGACCGTCCCGTCGCCCTCGTACAGCACCATCTCCGCGTCGTCCCAATACCGATACCGCTCCTCTTGACGTCCCGTCTTCTCGTCCTCGTAGGGCTCACAGATGAGGACCGCCTCGTAGCGGCGGTCGTTCGCGTCGAGCCGCCACCAGACCACGTTCTCGGGCAGGACGTGCGAGACGACGCAGCCGTCGAGCCCGTACGCGGCGACATCGGCCTGGGACGCGATCGACGCCCCGTCCGGGGCCTTGGGGTGGTCGAAGCACAGGTCGAGTTGGCCGAGCGTCAAGAGCAACGGGGCGACCACCTCTCGCATGTATTCGGACAGCGTCGTCCCCTTGCCGTCGACGTCGTCCCACCACTCGCGGAGGGGTCGGAACGCCGACGTCTCCGGGGCGTCGCGTTTGACGTCCTTCCCGAAGATCCGGCAGCAGAACGACTCGACGGCCTCGGCGACGAACGTCGGCACCGGCGTCCGGGCGAGCCTCATCGCGTAATCGCCGTCCTCGAGCGGCTGGGCCTGTTGGTCGCCATAGGCGTAGTTCGACGCCGTCTGCCGGGGCGGCGGGTATTCACGCTTGTGCCGGACCAGGTTCCGCAGCGGCATGTTCGCGTAGTCATAGCCATAGACCGCCTGCCGATAGCGGTCGCCGCCCTCGAACGAGTCGTACAGCCACCGCCAACGAAGCTGGTGCTCCTGCCACTCGGGATGGCGCAGCCGGACGACGTCGCGGTCCTTCGCACCGCGGCCGATCGGGGCGTACGCCGCCTCAGGCACCGATCACCGCCCACGCGAGGTCGTCGATGCGCCCCATGGTTTTCAGCCCGTGGGCCTCGACCGCACTCGCGACCGAGAAGTAGTTCGCGTCATGCCACGCGACGATCCCGCCGGGCCTCACGGCGTCGATCGCCGCGGCGAGATCGCGAAAGACATGCGCATATACGTGCGACCCGTCGACGAAAGCCATGTCGAACGGCTCGAACAGGTGAAACGCGACGTCGGCGACGTCGGCGACGCGGACGTCGACCTTGTGGGCGACCTCGAAGGTTTCGAGGTTCGCCCGGAACGACGCCTCCGTGTCGGCCGGACCGACGCCCTCGTCGCCCTTGTGATGGTCGACGCTCACGACGCTCGCGGCGACCTCTGCCATCGCGATCGTCGAACGGCCCTGGTACGACCCGATCTCGAGCACGCGGCGTCCGACCGCCAACGCCCTCAGGAGTTCGCCCTCTTCCGAGCCAAGACAACCCTTGACCTCGGTCCAATGCCGGGCCATCAGAACACCCTCGACGCCGCGACGCGGGCGAGCTTGGGCTCGGGCCGGCGGCCCTCGGGGAACTTGTCCAAGAGACTCGACCGCAAGGCGTCGACCAACTCCTCATGGGGATGCTGCGGGTCCTCGGGTTCGTCGACGTACTGACTCCCCCGCTTCGCCCGCTTGTAGTTCGCCAAGGCGTTGATCGTGGACTGGCAGCGGGGATGCACCAGGAACTTGCCGGGGACGTCGATGAACGCCGACAGCAAGTTGAGCCCCGCAAGCACGCAGCCGGGATATTTCAGCCACGACTGGAGCCGGAGCCCGCATCGTTCGAATTCGGACTGGATCGTCATCGCCCCGAAGCCGCTCCGCGTCCCACCGGCCGGGTCCATCCGGCCGACGTCGAACCCGCTGCAATGCTTGCGGACCATCTCGAGGATCGCTCGGGCGTTGCTTTCGGCGGAGACGTCATAGGAGTAGTAGTCGGCGAACACGTTGATCAGTTCGCCAGTGGGTTCGGGTTTGATCTGGTAGAGCACGGCCCCGGTGTGGACGCCTGTGTCCACGGCCAGATGCACCGGATGCCGGCGATCGAACTCGGCCGCTGGTGTGACGGCGGAGTCAGGGTCGAACTGGCTGAACCAAGCCCCTTCGCCGGCCGCCCAGATCCCGAGAAAGAACCGCTTGAGTCGCGACCCTGTGAGGGACTTGAGATTGGCCTTGAAAGGCGCCCAAGCCGCAGTCCAGCCGTTGTGATCGAACAAGGCGGGGTTCGCAGCATGCGTCGTCTGCCAGCGAATGGTCCGTCCCGCCTCGCAGCGTTGATTGAGGAAGTGGCTGGGATCGCCAGGGTTTGTGTCGCCGAGAAGGAACCCGAATCGCGGGTCGCGGCCCGGACGAGACAGACGACCGCGCAGCATCTCCCAGGCGTGCTCGACCGTCTCGATCGCCTCGTTGACCCAGATGGCGTCCCAGTCCGACGACAGGAACCGATCGGGCTTGTCCAGCCCGCCGAGCACGATCCGGGCGCCGGTGAGGGGGAAGTCGTACGACATACGATGACGACGATGCTGCCCGAAACAGACCCGCTCATGGCCGAACGCCGGCAAGACGTGGTCCTCATAGGCCGCGAGCACCGACTCCGTGAGACTGGCCCGCGTCTGCCGCGTGACGAGCACGCGGAAGCTCGGGACTTGCATGGCGAGCGTGTGGAAGAACGCGAGGATGCCGAACGTCTTGCCCGTGCCGGCGGGCCCTTCGATCAACAACTCTTTCGGGAGCGTCCGCGTCTCGAGGGCTTGGCATAGCCGAACGTCAACCCTCCGGGTCCGGTTCGGGTCGATCATCCGTCGCTGGGATCACGAATTTGCGGACCTGTCCGGCCATCTCGATCCAGACGTGATGCTTGTCGGTCGCGTCGAGTTTCGCCCGCTCGATCGCGTCCCGCTGATCGTGGGCGTCCATCGCGAGGAGCGTCTTGACCGCGACGAGCTTCTGGTCCATGTCCCCGTACTCGAGGACGCGGTAGCACTCCTCGAGCGACTTGGTCCGAAACGCATCGGGGACATGCCAACCGTTTCGGGCCGCCCGCTCGACGAGCCGCATCTGGGCGATGTCGCTCGCCGTGAACGTGGGCTTGAGCGTGTCGTCGTCGAGCGACTCCTCGAACCCCTCGGGTTTGGGCTTGGGCTGGGCCACATCACGGCATCCACTGGACCGGGTTGAGCCTCACGGCGATCTCGATCGTCAGCCAGCCGACCCGAGACGCCGCCGCACCGACCTGCGACCAGAAGTCGTCGATCGCCTGTTGGCACTGGGGGCAGACCTCGATGTGCGGGTCGGGGACCGACGCGAGCCCGCTGGTCTGGGGCGTCGTGTAGACGGCGACGTTCTCGGTCGTCCCGCATCCTCGACAGGTCACGTCCGCTTCCTCCGCCGCCTGACTCGCTCGGCCTTGACCGGGTCGTACCGGGCGATCTCGTGCTCGAACCAACTGACGCGGCCGCCGTCCTCGGCGACTTGCTCCGCCCGCCGGGTGACCGCCTCGAGGGCGCACTCGCACGAACGGCGGGCGGCGGACCGCCTCATGAGGGCGACGACCCACACGGCGAAGTACAGGCACCACATCCCGATCATGACGTCGTCCCGGCCCAACACCACCGCCAGAGTGGAGGCGAACCCCATCGGGATGACGGCGGAATCAAGACTCGCGATCATCCTGATCGTCCCTTGTGATCCTCGCGCACGGCCCGCCGGTCATCGGGCACTGGTGCCGACTGATCGTCCAGTACCGATGCGTCGCCCGAAGCTCCTTGATCAGCATCCCGAGCCCGGCCAGCAAGGCGCCGATCGCCCCGGCGGCCGCGACGAGCCTCGGGACGCCGTCCTCGACCGCCGCGAACAGTCCGAGGACGGCCGAACTCGTCAGGATGCTCGCGGACGGGCCGTAGGAGCCGGGCTGGGGCGGGCTAATCGACCTCTCCTCGTTCGCGGATGCGCCGGATCGTCTCGAGCCGCCGATAGATCGTGCGTTCGTCGAGACG
Source organism: uncultured Alcaligenaceae bacterium (assembly GCA_964574975.1). Classification (GTDB taxonomy): domain Bacteria; phylum Planctomycetota; class Planctomycetia; order Gemmatales; family Gemmataceae; genus JAXMAS01. The sequence goes on from CAZNSL010000055.1 coordinate 12,272, forward strand.
AAGGAGGACGGCCAGTTCCTGGTTCGTAAAGCCCGCCGCCGCAAGCACGTGGATCGCTCTGACCTGGATATGGATTTCCGACCGGTGGTGTCTGGCGAACGGACGTCGCTTGCGCGTGCGTGCGAGCATATAGGTTGGTAGTCGCCAAACGGGTGTTTTGACACGTTGAAGCCGAGTCGGTTCGCAAGGTAGAATACCATGGGGGTTTGGCGAAAATCTCACTTCGACACGAGCAACGGCGACATGGACGGAGTCGAATACTGGACCCTCGACAACCCCGACGGCACGACGACGCTGGTCGAGGTCGACGCGGCGTTCGCGGCGGAGATGCGACAGTTCGACGCGAGGATGGAGCGTCGCGACCGGAAGTGGCGGCGCCGCACGCAGGCGGCCTCGCAGATCGGCCAACGCGACGACCCCTACTACCTCGACACCGTCTCGGCCGACCTGGTCGTCGACGCCCGGTGGGGCGAGTGGGAGGGCCCCCGCCTCCACTTCCATGTCTTGCTCGGCACGTCCGCGACCTGGGACGGCCCCGAGTCGAGGTGGGTGAAGGTGCGAGGCCGCTGGCGATGTCGCGGCTGCGGCCAGTTCCGCGGCCGACTGCCCGCCTCCCACTACTGCCTGTACTGCGACCGCTGCGGACGCGAGCACCTCATCCCCTCGCCCACGGTCCGGCGGCGGCCGCGGCGTGACGGGCGATTGCTCGGGGGGCTGGTCGGCCTGGCTCACTGATTCTTCACGGACCGTGCTTAGACTCGACTCGAGGCGTCCCCTGTCCCCTCGAGGAGGG
>CAZNSL010000056.1:0-10124 GCA_964574975.1 uncultured Alcaligenaceae bacterium
GTCGTTGCAGTCGTAGGCAAAAGGCCTTGCGACTTCAAAGATCCAAGCCGCCGGGTCGGCGCTCCGCTTGAGCCACTCCCAGTACTGACTCCTGTGCCAGGCCTGACTCGGCTCTCGAACGATTGCCTCCCAAAACTGCACCTCCGCCTGAGTCCGGTGCAAATCCCCCACCGGGTCGAGGGTGTCTCGCCCGACGTACTTCGAGGATGCGACGCCTGACGCTGCGGCCGGCTGGCCGCAATACTCGACGACGTCGACGTGCTCCCGCATGACCGTGGTTTGAGTCTCGTCGTCGAACGTCAGTGTCAGCTTGCGGCCTGACGAACTCACGAATGCACGGATGCGATCGCCCTGACGGACATCCAAGCGTCGAAGCGGCCCCTGACTGAAGCCGGCCCAATGAAGTGGCCGGTCGATTCTCAGTTCGTACGGCCGCTTGAACCGGACGACACTGTCGGCCCCATAGATCGAGCAACCCTTCTGAGCCCCTAACGTTTCCGTCGGGGCCTCGTGAACGCCGGCCGGCATGCCGGGGGTTTCGATGTCCGGGGTTGCGGCAACGTCGCCTAGAATTGTGATAGCCGCTCCGGTCTGCTGGCCGTACGACCGGCCGAGCCAGGCGACTTCCTTGAGGGCGGCGATCCGGGCGGCCAACGTGAGGGCGAGTTCGGGGCACGACTCACATAGTTCCGCCACAGGAATGTCAGTGCCGTGCCGGTACTGCTCCTCCCAGATCAGGAGCAATTCGGCGATCGCCTCGTCGTGGTTCATGCCCCCTCCGATTCGTTCCGCCGCCATCCACCCGATGCCTAGCCCAAAGCGGTAGCGGCCCAGGAGTCACGCCGGCCGTCAGCCGAGTTACACGTCCAGAGTTGCGCCACAACCGGAACACGTGTCGTCGAAGCAGTTGAGTCCTTGCCAATCTAACCAGAATGCGGTCGCACAGAACGGGCACGGGGCCGACCAATAGTTGTCGCCCGTGACGCACTCCCAGCGCCGCACCGGCCGGACGGGGGGCGATTTGCCGATTCGAACGACCCTATTGACCGGCAGGAGCCCCACTTGCTTGCGGATGCGTCGGACGACACGGGCAAAGTCCACTGCCTTGCGAAGGCGGTGGACGCCGCAGCGCACCGCACGTTCGATGACCACGTCGAACACGAATTCGGCGACCCGCTCCTCGCCGCCGAGGGACGTCGCACGGCAGGTGCGTTCCCAGCGGGCCGGGAGCCGTTGCCCGTAGTCGCCGATCACGCCGGCGAGCCGGGGCCGGTGGTCGCCCTTAAGGACGGCGACCCAAACGTTACCCTCGATCCGTGCCGCCAAGGATTCACCCGCCGGGAACGCACCGGTGAGAATTGAGTGAAACGTCGCAATGTCCTCGTCAACTCTGAGCCGGCCGAGGTGCATGTTTCTCCGCTTCGTGTCGGCGAGGTCGAACACGGCGACGTAGGACGGGGCCAGCGATTCGACGGCGGCAATCTTGAAGTGGCGGCTCAACACGGTCGGCACCTCGAAACCATACCCAATGCGTCTCATCGATGCGCTGGGGGGGCGCATCGGCATCATCGGCCCCGCTGCAACTTCTTGATTCCGGCGGCGGCGGCGAGGATGCCGACGACGAGTGCCAGCGTCGGGAGGCTACCCAACACCTTGAGGAGGATTCCGATCCCAACCAAGGCGGCAGCCCTTCCAAGGTACCACTCGAAGTAGCTCCCGAAATGGGACACGTCGCCCCAGTCGCCACGCATCTCGGCGTAGGCGTCGTATTCCCGTGCGGATATCGTCAGGCGCTCGTGCCGGTCCAAACAGGTCTGGAGGGCGGTCGCTAACTCGGAGATGGTCTCGAATCGGTCGTCGGCCCTCGTTTCAAGACATCGAAGGCACGCACGGCCCACGTCAGGGGGTACGTCCGGGTTTAGCGCTTGAGGTAGTGGCGGCGACTTTGTCAGGATTGCACGACGTAACTCTTCGGCCGTGGCACACTCGAACGGCAGCCTGCCCGTCAGCAGTTCAAAGAACACGACTCCGAGCGAATACTGGTCGCACCTCATGTCGGTTGTCGGGCAACCGCTCAATTGCTCCGGGGCCATGTACGGCAGCGTCCCGGCCGCTTCGACGGGGCCGTCAAGGACGTCTCCCTCAGCGACTGCGATGCCGAAATCGGTTAGGCGGTACCTGCCCGAACTGTCCACCAAGATGTTGGCGGGTTTTAAGTCCCGGTGGATGAACCCCTGGTCGTGGGCGTAGGACAGGGCGGCGGAAATGTCCCGTACGGTTCGCACTGCCTGTAGGACGCCTTGCGGCTCCCTCCGGAGGCGTTTCGCAAGGCTCTCCCCGTCGACGAACTCCGAAACGATGAAGTAATCATCGCCTTGACGGCCCACGTCGTATACCGGCACGATGCCGGGGTGGCTTAACCGGGCGGCCCGGCGGGCTTCCCTCAAGAACGGGTCGCAGTCGGGTCGTGTGACCGCACGTCTACTTCGGGGCAGCTTGACCGCCACGGTCCGCAATAGTTCCAAGTCAAACCCACGCCAGACTTCCCCGGAACCGCCCTCGTCGTGTATGCGGTCGAGCCGGTAGCGGTTGCCTAAGACGTTGCCGGCACAGCCCCTCGATTCGCCGGCGGTAAACTCGCCCAGACTGTGACTGGCGGGCGTCTTACGCATCCAATGGACTGCTTTCAGCTCCTCGATTCGGTCGGCAACCCGTTCGGACAGATGCGGGTCGTCCCGGCACAGGTCGTCGGCCGACAAGTCGTGTCCGTTGTCGTACTGCTCTTCCCATGCATGGAGCAGTTCGGCGATCCGCTCGTCGTCGGTCACGATCTGGCCCAGCCTCAGCCGTTGGTCACCCGTTGCCGCCGTGGCTACGTGCGGCATTCACCACACGTGTCGGTTTCGACTTCGCACTGCCTGCCACCGCATCACACCGGCCGTGCCACCAGGCTGAAATGCACCAGGGCGACATCGGCGAGCAAGGCCGATCCGGCCCAGCCGCCGCCATCGGCCCGGTACTCCTGGCCGCCGCCCACGGTCGGTGTGGGACGCCAGTCCGCAAGGCGGGCGGCGTCGATCCAACCTGCGACAGCGTCGACTCCGGGGGCGTCGCCGGCCCGCCCCGCAACCAACTCACCCAGCCGCACGCCCGACATCAGGCGGCCCCAAACTTTGCGACACGTTTCGGCCCGGTCAAATAGGTCCACGGACACGAGGTCCGGGCCGATGGCGACGGCAAGGCCGCTGCTCCCCTCGACGTATGGCAGGAACCGGCAGGCGTCGGCGATCTCGGCTCCAAATGCCGTGAAGCTGTCCGACATCGACGTCGTCACGGACTGGACGCCGAGCGTGTCGTGTTGCCGGCGCACGTCACCCCACACTGCCAATTGGTCCGAACGGTGGCCCCGGCCCTCGTGGAGTGACTGGCCGACTGACGACTTCAGGGTGAAGCGGAGGGTCGGTGGGCACACCGTCTGACTTGGGGACGAGTGGTCGACGTCCCGCCGCCAGCGGCCCTGCTCGACGCACGACACCGGGACGGTCACCTCCGACCGTGGCGGGACCAGGACCGAGGCGTTGAGGATGCGGTTCTGTTTGCCGCCCCGCAATTCCTCACCTTCGAGAAAAAGGGCCGGGTCGCCGCCCCGGTTGACCACCCGCAGTTCGGGCACCGTGCCCTGGTCGGACACCTCGGCGATGGCGACGTTGCCGGCAGCAACTGCCTCGTCCCCCAGGACGTAATCTGCTTTCGCCCGGCCGTCGGTATGGAGCGGGAAGACGGCCAGTGACCGGTAGACGGCCGGGGGAAAGACCCGCACCTCCCCAAGTGCAAGGCCGAAGACACGGACTCCGATTCCCGGCGGGACGCTCCGGCCGACGCCGCCCGCCGCCAGACGGGTGTAGTCGGGGGACAATGTCGCAACCCGGAAGGTGAGTCGGCCGAATTGCACGACGTCGCCGGCGGTCAAGCGAACGACCTGCCGGGCGTCGACACGGGTGGCATTGACCCACGTGCCGTTCGTACTCCCCAGGTCTGCGATCCACCAGTCCCTGCCGTCGGGGACCATTACAGCGTGCCGCCGGCTCGCAGAATGATCGGCCCCGGTAAACAACAAGTCGGACGAGTGGTGTCGCCCGACCCAGGCACAGCGCACGAACGACCAGGACTTGCCCTCGACCTCGCCGTTTAACCCGTCGAGTTGGATTCGGTACCGGGCGTCGCCGCTCGCCATCTCCCGTTCGACGTGCGCCTTAATGTCGGCCAAGAGTTCGCCATGCCCCCCGTTTGGCGTTCCCTCGTTGGCGGGCTGGTCCCCGGACGGGCGACGCCCCACCCACGACCGAAGAAGCCCCAGGACCGATTGGGCGTCGCCCGGTTCGCCGCCCGATGACCCGGCGGACGAAACGGGGGCGTCGGTGTGGTCGGCTGGGTACTCCAATGGGGCGTAAGCGGTGACATTCACGTCGCCAGCAGGCGGATCGGCGACTCGGCTGCCGGGCGGGGAGGTCCCGCAGCGGGCGTCCGGTGCCTCCCCCTCACCGGCGTGGGGCCCATGGTCTGCCCACGACATGGCTTTGAGGTCGGCGATCCGGGCGGCCAGTAGCGGGGCGAGGTCGGGGCATGCGGCGCACAACTCCCCCGCCGGAACGTCGAGCCCCTGCCTATGCCGTTCGTCCCACTCCAGCAACAATTCCGCCAAGCGGCTCTCGACATCCATGATGGTGCCCCCACTCAACCGTTCCGAACTCGACCGAGCGAACCCTAGGTTGGCCCGACGGCCAAACCTGGGCCGTGCCTGGCAGACCGGATCGACCTCGCACTCGGCAACCACCCGGAACGGCGGCTTAAGGTCAAGGCTGTAGGCGATTGCCAGGTCGACGAGCAGCCCTTCGAGTAAATCTAGCCTCGTGTTCTGCGGAACGGGCAGAATCACGCAGCCCCGGCCGGCCCGCAGCGGCGAGGCCACCCAGCCGGCGTCCACCGCCTCCCGCCGGTACATCCCGGCGAGTTCGTCCCGGTGGAACTCAAGGGTTCGTGCCATCCGAGCGCCGTCGACACACCCGACTGAGTAGAGGACGGCATCGACCGACCCCGCAGTGTCGGGCCGACTAGCGGACGGCACCTCGTGCTGCGTCGGGGCCGGCAGGCGGTCCGACGTGTCCCCCGCATCCGCAGGGGTTCGCCGAACGGGCGGCGGCTCGGCCGCCAAGCGGCCGGTCAAATCGTAGGGCATCGGCGTGTTTCCGAGGTAGCACGTGTCCCGCCTGTCTCGTGGCGGCGGGCACTGCCGCACCAGTACCAAGCGACACCGTGGTAGCTATTGGGACAGGCAGCCCGGAGTTTTTGCCGGCATTCAAAGCTGTTGCCGATTTGGCCCCGGCCGCCGGTGCGCAGTTGCGACGGGTCCGCAGCAGACGTCGGCAGATTCCCTGCATCCGATTTTTTGCGCAAATTCCTTGTATGGGACTGGCGTCAAGAAGTCATTGGGTGCTACATTTGCGGCGTCGCCCGGCCGAACCGAGGATCGCATGACCGCACAGCCCCCCGACATCGGCCGGACCACCTTCCTCGTGAACCAGCTGAGGGCCGGCGACCCGCTCGCCCGCCAGCGGCTCGTGGAACACTCCTGCGGTCGCCTACACAAGCTCGCCAGCCGGATGCTGCGCCGCCGCCCGGAATTGCGGAGGTGGGAGCAGACCGACGACCTCATGCAAAATGCCCTGATCCGACTCTGCCGGGCATTAGAGTCGGTCGAGGTGCAGTCATCGGAGCATTTCCACCGACTGGCGGCGCAGCAACTGCGATGGGAAACGCTTGACCTGAGCAAGAAACACCTCGGACCGGAAGGGCTAGGGGCCAACCACCACACGGACCACGCCAAGCAGGCCGATAACGGCGAGGGGATCATCGACCGGGCCGCTGCCCCCGGCGAGCCGTCGACACTCGCCGAGTGGACGCACTTTCACGAAACGGTAGCCGCCTTGCCCGACGACGAGCGGGAGGTCGTGGAACTCCGATGGTACCAGGGGCTTAGCCAGTGCCAGATTGCCCCCGTGATCGGCGTTTGCACGAAGACCGTGCAGCGACGCTGGGTGAGCGCCATGTGCCTCATCGGGCGGGCGATGCGTGACTACCGGGGTCAGTGATTCGTCAAAGCGACGGTCGCAACAAACGGCCCGCCCGCACTGTTCCAACATTTTTTGTCCCCCGGACTACCTGCTCATCGCAGGAACTAAAGGGCAGGTTGCGGTCGTTAGGCACCGTCATCGAGGGCGGCGGCCGGGCAGACGCAACGATGCCGCCGGGGAGTTTACAACAGTGAACGACAAAGGCGGAGCTGACGCTGCGAAGCCGCCATCACCCGGCGGGGATTTATCGGCGGGGCCCGACAAAGACCACGAAAGGGAATTCGGGCATCCCGAACTGCCGAACAACCCGCCGGCGTCGCCGCCTGATGCTTCCTGCGCCGTCGGCCCTCTGTCGGCCCAACGGACTCGCCTCAAGGGATTACTCGACCGAGTGAGGGCGGATTACGAGCGGGGCGAGGAGCCCTCGGCGGAGGATGTCTGCCGGGACGACCTCGACCTCATCGGCCCGGTGTCCGAAGCCGTGGCGGGGGAGCGGGTCGCCAAGCTGATGATCCGGTGGGTCGAGGCGTTCGAGCGGGGGCACGAGTTGTCAGCCCAGGAATTGTGCCGTGACCGCCCCGAACTTTCGCCGCTGGCCTTCGAGGCCATTCGCTCGCTCCGGGCGGCCTGGTGGATCGACGGGAGCACCACCGGTGCAATGACCGTATCGGCGTACCCGAAGCGGGCCGACCTGGGGGCGATTGCCGGCGGCCGGCGGCCGGGGGAGGAGCTGGCCGGGCGGTACCGCCTGGTGGAGCGGATCGGCGAGGGCGGCTCCGGCGAGGTTTGGCGGGCGCTCGACGTAGAACTCCGCCGGGAGGTCGCCGTCAAGTTGGCCAAGTGCCGCCCGACGGCGACCGGGGGGGACGACCCGTTCCTGTCGGAGGCACAACGGCTCGCCAAACTGCGGCACCCCAACATCGTTCCGGTGTACGACGTGGGCCGGACCGAAACCTCGTACTTCATCGTTTCAGAGCTACTCGCCGGCAACCTGACGGACCTCATTCGCCCGGCCGGGGTGCCGGCCGCAATGGCATGCATGATCGTGCGGTGCCTGGCCGACGCCGCCCAGTACGCCCACGACAGCGGCTTCGTCCACTGCGACATCAAGCCAGGAAACGTGCTTCGGGACGAGGGCGGGAGCGTACTCCTGGGCGACTTCGGCATCGCCGCAGGCGTCGACGAAGTCGGGAGCTGGACGGGGGCGGCTGGCACGCCGAACTACATGGCCCCCGAACAATTCCTCCCCGGCGGAAGGATCGGCGTACACACGGACGTGTGGGGCCTGGGCGTCGTCCTGTACGAACTGCTGACCGGCACCCTCCCATTCCGGGCGGCGTCGCTCGACCGGCTGCGGGAGGCCGTCTTGCGCCACGACCCGCCGCCGCCCTCGTCCGCACAACCGGCCGTAGACTCTCGCCTCGACGCTTGCGTCATGCGCTGCCTGTCGAAGGGGCCGGCCGGGCGGTTCTCGTCAGCCAGGGAACTCCAAAAAGCCCTCGCCGCCTTCGGGCACTGCCCCCCACGCCGGGGCGCATCGGTCACCAGGCCGTCCGGCCGGGGCAGCCGACTGAAGCAGCTACTGGCCGACTTCCTCGCCCTGAAACGCCCACGCCGAGGCCTGGGCCGTGAGGGAGGTGACGGCCGGAATGCGGAGAACGACGGCGGCCTTCCCGTGATGCCGCTCACCGAGCAAGAGTTTTCACGTTTGACGCCCGGACCGCTCGGCCTCTTCGACGACGCCGAAATCGACGTCGAACGGTCCCGACGGGCGTGGCTCCCGTACCCGTCCGTCGATGACGACCGTCACGTCTTCATGGGCGAGGTTGAGGTCTTCGAATTCCCACGTGTCCTGGGCACCCCTCGTCCGTTCGCCTTCTTCACGGGCAATTCCGTTGAACTGCCCTGCACCCATTACAAGCTCGTCGAGACGGCGTTCGGGGTACCCAGGCCCGTAGTCCAAAGGGACGAAAACCAGTTCCTGTTGCTGCGGCCTGGCAACAGGTTGGCCGACCGCTACCGCCTCGCAGAGGTGAGTAACGTCGGCAAGGGTGTCGAAGTTTGGAAGGCTATGGACCTGGAACTCCGGCGGGCCGTCGCCGTCGCAGTCGCACGCCACCCCCGGCCGGCGGGCGGTGCCGAGGACGGCCTGCTGGAGGAGGCCAGGAGGTTAGCCAGGCTGCGGCACCCCGGCATCGTTCAGCACAGTTACGATGTCGGCCGTTCCGGCGACCTCTTTTTCGTGGTTTCCGAGTATTTCGCCTCCAACTTGGCCGAAATGACGTGTGCCTTCACCGACGACATCGTAACGACCTGCTCGGTAGTTCAAAAACTCGCCGCTGCCGCACAACACGCCCACGACAACGGGTTCGTCCACGGCCACCTTTCCCCCACCACAATCTTCCACGACCTGAACGGGAACGTGTTGCTCGGCAACTTCGCCGTGTCGATCACACGGGCGAGCGACGACCGTCAGGCCGCCGACGCCTGGCGTGAGCCGGGCCTCGCCGGCCGCCTTCCATCCCCCGCCCCAACGGAGCTGGCACTCGATCAGGCGACGATAGCTGCTTACCTTGCTCCCGAACAGGCACGCAGCGGAGGCGAGGTCGGGCGACACACTGACGTTTGGGGATTGGGCGTCGTCCTGTACGAACTGCTGACCGCACGCCGTCCGTTTCAAGCGACGGGCGGAGGGCTAATGTCACAGTCGGTCTACCGCCGCCGACCGCAGCCGCCGTCGGCGGTCAACCCGAAGGTGCCCAAGTGCCTCGACGGCCTGGTCCTGCGGTGTTTGGCTCCAGATCCCGGCCAAAGGTTCGAGTCGCCCGGACAACTTGAGAAAGGTCTCGCAGGGGTTGGGGGCGATCTTCCCGATGCCGGAAGTGGGGCCGTTGGCAACGGCGCTGTCGGATGCCTCATGGCACGCCTCGCACAGCTGATCCGCACGGCCGCATCGGGTCGGCCGGTTGGCCGTATGGCGCTGGGCGGCCGGTCAATCGCAGTTCACAACGGGCTCCCGGTAATTCCGGTTGAGCGTCGGGGGCTTACACATTGGGAAGCACGCCCGGACCTCTTGTTCGAGCGGCAGGGAGTCGGCCCGGCGAAAACGATCCGGGCGTGGCTGCCCGCTGACGCCCCGCTACTTCTGCCGAACGGCGCACTTGCTTGGGGCGAAATCGAAGTCACCCAGTCGTACTCCCCGTCGTCCCAGACCATTTCCTGGCGGATGGACGGCGTTCGAGAGTCTACCTACCCGCCGTACATCGATCTGAGACGATGGCCTTCGCTTACCAACGACAGGGCTGTCCTGAACGACATCAGAGAAGGGCATAAGCACACCATGATGTTACGAAGGCGATGACATGAGTGTTCGCTTGCGCTGAGCACCATTGCACACCCAATGCAACACTGTACCGCCCGTTAGGACTGGTCGGCAGGCGAGGCCAATCCTACTGCGAGAATGTGGGACTATACCCGGCGTTCCGACTCGCTGTCACCCCGGCAGGATTCCTTTGCGTTTCCCGCTGCTGCGTGTTCCGCCCGCCCGATGCGGTTAGCGATGTCACGGTCGGGCGTGTACCCTCGCCGCCTCTTCCATCTCAAAGTACGACTTCATCTCCACCACCTGTCCCGGCGAAAACAGTAAGCGCTTCCGTAACACGACCGACGGCGGCGGCACGTAGCCGCTTGCGACCGCATACCTGACCCGCCAGACGCTGACGCCGAGGGCACGGGCGGCGCTCGAAAAGTTCAGGCAATTCCATTTGTTCAATTCTTCCAATATTCCTCCCCAGTTTTTGCAACCATCACCCTATATAGGGGTAAAGAAAGGAAAAAAATGAGTTGGCACAATCACGTACGACGACACACTCTTAAATCCTCCCACACGCAAGAGACACGACCCGGTCCGATGCCCGTCCGGTGCGTCGGCGAAATCCCCAAGGAGGCCACCCCCGACGACGCCTTCCGACTGGCAGTCGAGGTCGTGCGGGT
>CAZNSL010000056.1:10134-12942 GCA_964574975.1 uncultured Alcaligenaceae bacterium
GAACGGGCGACGAAGTCGGGAGATCCGTGCTGGTTCGTCCGGTGCCGAGACGACGACTCTCTGACGTTCGACGTCGTCGTCTGGGAGTTCCAAATGAGGGCGCTCGCAGGCAAGGTGACGGAAGGCTCGGAAATCACGCTGGACGTCCGTGTTCCGAAGGGCGGCTACTCGGCCTTCAGCCTGGCGGGACATTGATGTTGGCCGCCGCACGGCCGACGGATAAGGCGACGATCGCCTACGAATTTGCGAAACGCTTGCCGGCGGCGGTCCTCGTGTCAATCCATGAAGTGCGGACGGTGAGACTGGATGACCTGTGGGACTCCGTTGTCGTGAAACCACTTGAGTGCCGAGAGGTCCCCGTACTGGACCAAGCTCATTCGATTACTCCCCTCGGCCAACTTTGACAATCGCCTCTTCTCGCCCTCCGGCAGCCGACTCCGCCTGAGGGCCAACGCCTCCGGCGTCTTGGAGTAGCCCGGAAAGAGAAGCGTCGTCGCCTTGGCGAACTCGCCTTCGAACACTACGGAGCAGTACCCGACCCGGAAGTACGGTTTCCCGGCCGGAGGGGAGTAATTCTCCTCGCCCAACACCTCCCTGACGTATTTAAACTGCCAGAACCGCTCGTCGCCGATCTCGTCCCAGAATGTGAAGGCAGGTGACCCGTCATTTAAGTAACAGGGTTCGAAATGAACGCACTTGTCGAAGTAGGCGAACACGTCTCCGAGCCCTGCGTACGTCATCCAGTGAGGGTTGATTCGGTCGCAGGTCTGTTCGATGGCATGCTTGGAGAACCCAATGACGTACGAGCGGTTGCCGAACTTCGCCACCGGGCGGTGGCGTGAGTAGAACGTAGTCCCCCAAACCGTCCGACTCTTTAGAAGCGAGCGGAAGGTCACCTTCAAGGTCTTCCCGCAGGGCTTGAACTCGACGTCGTTGACAGGGAGGTAGCGGCGGAGGTCGGCTTCGGGGATCGCCCTAAACACTTGGTCGCCGACACCGCAATCAAGTGCGATATCGGCCAGCGGGATGTCTCGGCGGTCGGGGTACTTGGCCGCAGCCTGCGTCAGCCCCAGTTTGAACCTGATTTGGGCCTCGTTTGCTCCGAGGCAACAAACCCAGTGCCAGAATATCTGGTGGAACGCAGGGAGTTCGTTCGGGTCGAACTGGTCGAGTGCTGAGGTCACCAAACGGACGAAACCTGGGTCGCCGTTGCTGGTGTCGAGGACGAGAGGTAGTACGACATCCGAGACGTGCGCTGAATGTGCTGTAGCCTCAACCATTTGCTCTCCCGGCGACCAGACTAGTCCCACCGATGACCGTCGGGAGACAGGTCACTAATCAATCTTTAGCTCAGAACTCGATCTTCCGCTCAGAGGTGCTGGCTACGTCGTCGAAAAGATGTGAGCAATGTGCTTCTCAGGAAGGATTGCGTGGTCACGGTCGGCTATGAACGCCAGGGTCGAGTCATGCAGAGGCTACAGCTTTGCATGGTGGGCGCATCTGCCGAAGCGGCCACCCCCGCAGACCTAGGATGGAGGGGAACTCGGCTTCGGGTATCCGATCTCCCACCTGGAACAGTCGACGCTGGCTTCAAGATCAGCCGGTCAAACTCTGGAGACCTGACCAGTCTCAATCAATCGCTCAAAGTGCCTGTCCACCTGCTGCGGCAGCTTCCCGCCCGTCACGAGCAGCCCTAACTCCATGTTGATGGTGAATGCGTACTCGGTGAAGTTGGCGCTCGACAAGAACAAGCGATGGCCGTCCGCCACGGCGCACTTGACGTGCAGGATGCCGATCTTGCCGTTGTCATCCTTGGGTCGGCACTCCTGGGGCCAGTAGTAGACCGAGCAAACGGACGCCACATTGCCGCCCAAGGCCAGCAGGCAGTCGTATTCGCCCTGGCCCTCAACCCGGTTTGGTGTCTCCACGATCAGCCGGATGGCTACGCCCCGACTAGCTGCGGCGACCAGGGCCTCACGAATGCGAGGTATGCGGTAGACGGCGTAACTTACCACCGTCAACCGCTTCGAGGCCGAGTTCACGACTTCAAGGATCGCCTGCTCGGTCTGGCGGAATCGAGTCTCAGCGGGTTCGGGGCCGGTCCAGGCGATCTCGACTGTCACCTCGTGCCGGTGGTCGTGTTCGCACTTCGCCGCCGTGACCAGGGCAACGGCGACTGCCTCGGCCCCGACGCCGGCTGGGCCGAAGTGCCACAGGTCGACGAACTCGGCGACGGCATCCCGAAAGTCGGGCGTTGGCACGCATTGCAGAATGGCCCGTCGAGCCGCCACAGGTTCAAGGTTGCCATGCCGCTCCACCGCCTCGGCCACGCACACCATCAACGAATAGGGCAGACGATCCGCCAGCCGTGCCGCCGCTGACCCAAGTTGTTGGTGTTCCTGGTTCATTGCTCTAGCCCGAAAAACGCCGACACACCGTCCTTGGCGGTTTCGACTGTGGGGATTAGCACCGCCCGGTCGAGATACTTGTTGCCTCGCTCGCAGGAGGTCTCCGGGGCGAAGAGGCAAGCGTGACATGAGGCGGCGTGCAATGTGATCCCGTCCCGGTATGGGTGATGCTCCGCACACAGCGGGTCGCTGGCACAAAGCCGCATGTTGTCGAGGGCTTGATCGAGATGCCGCTCCAGCGTCTCCGGCTTACCGAGCGACACCAGCCCGCCGAGCGTGCCTTCGCTGTCTGGGGCGGCGGTGTATATCAGAACCCCAGCCATCTCCGGCCCATCTTCGTTCGGATTTCGAGAGTAGATGCGTTCTCGCAGCGAGGCGGTCGTGTAGCCACATTCGACTG
>CAZNSL010000057.1:0-1991 GCA_964574975.1 uncultured Alcaligenaceae bacterium
ATCGGAGATCTGAGATTCCTGCGCGAGAACGCTCAGGAGGATGCCGGGGCGCTGCTTCTTCATCTGGATCGCTGCCGTCCACACGTCGAGCGCCCCGGCCGCCAGGAGACGCTCGCAGGTGTAGCCGACGACTTCGCCGGTTACGTCGTCGAGGTTCGTCTCCAACAGCCAGACGGTGTCTGCGGTCGCCGGGTTCGCCACCGTACCGACCAGGAGGCGTAGCACGTTCGCGTGACCGGGAAAATCCTTGGAGCCGGCCCCACAACCGATCCGTTCAACTGTCATCCGCGGCGAGTCGGTCCATTCGCTCACAACCGTCGTCAGGACGGCGGCCCCGGTCGGCGTCGTCAGTTCGGCGACGGCATCGGACGATGCGAGCGGCACGCCGCGCAGGAGCATCGCCGTCGCCGGGGCCGGCACCGGCATGACGCCGTGGTCGCACTTCACCGTGCCGCTGCCGGGCGGCACCGACCGCGACGTGAACCGCTCGACGCCGAGCAGGTCGAGTCCGACGGCCACGCCGACGAAATCGGCGATGCTGTCGAGCGCCCCGACCTCGTGAAAGTGGACCTTTTTGATTTCGATGCCGTGGACGGCCGCTTCGGCCTCGGCGAGTCGGCGGAAGAACGACTTGGCCAGCTCGCGCTGGCGATCGGTCAGCGTGCTCTTGTCGATGATTGCTTCGATGTGGTGCAGGTGCCGGTGGGCGTGTTCGTGCGGCGCGTCGATCCGAGCGAAAGTCGCTGCGATGCCGGCACGCTTGACCCGTTCCGTCGTCAGCTTGATCGGCAGAGCGAGCGAGTCGATGGCCAAGCGGATTGCGCCTTCGTCCACTCCCGCGTCGATGAGCGCGCCGAGCAACATGTCGCCGCTCGCACCGCTGAAACAATCGAAATGGGCCACCCGCATCGCATGCTTCCTCCCGTGCGGTGATTCTACGACTCGGTCCCGACTTCGTGATGTAAACTTGTCGGTATCGCTTGCCGCAACCCCGTAGGTGTGAGACTTTACCGTGCCGGCACAACCGTCATCCCCGGAACAACTGGTTGCCCTGGCCCACGCCGAGGGCGGCTGGGGTTACGTCGCCGGTCAGCCAGCCCACCTCGAACCAACCTGTTTCACCCTCCTTGCGTTACGGCCGTTCGTCGATCGCTACGGCGAGGCGGTCGGTCAAGGTCGGGCGTTTCTGCGCCGCTGCCGTCGGCCCGACGGCAGCTACCGGCTGGGCCGCGGGCGCGAGGCCGCGGTTTGGGGCACGGCGATGGCCCTGTTCGTCGAGGCAGCGTACCGTCGGGGCGGCGAACTGACGGCCGAGGAGCGGGAGACAGCGGCGTTCCTGCTCGGTGTCAAAGGGAGAGCAATCCAACAGGATCCCGAAGTTGCGGACATGGCCGACATCGATATGGAGATCGTCGGCTGGCCGTGGGCCGTGGATAACTTCTCCTGGGTCGAACCAACCTCGTGGGCCTGCGTGGCACTGCGGGCCGTCGGGCAGGGTGGGCACGACCGAGTCCGCGAGGGGCAGCGGATGCTACTCGACCGCGCGTTCGACACCGGCGGCGTCAACTACGGTAATCGCATCATCCTCGGCAAGACCACCGAGCCGATCCCCGGCCCGACTGCGCTCATGCTCGTCGCGCTTCGGGACCGCCGCGACGAGCCGCGCGTCCAGGCCGGATTGCGCTTCCTGTGCGAGCAACTGGCGAACGCTAGCGACCTCGAACATCTCGGCATGGGCAAGTTGGCCCTCGACCTGTACCGCGACGAAGCCGACGTTGCCCCGTTCCTGCCGCGGATCGACGAGCGCATTGCCGACGCCTACGAGCGACGCAAGGCGGTCAACTGGCTCGCCGCGTCGCCACTTCGCGAGGCGCTCGTACTTCTGGCAACGCAGTCGGATGGCAACCCGTTCCGCGTGTCGGTGCCCGTGGCCGCGCGGGTCGAACCGCGGCCGCCGCAGTCCGCTTCGCAGCCATTGACCGAGCGCATCA
>CAZNSL010000057.1:2001-12897 GCA_964574975.1 uncultured Alcaligenaceae bacterium
AACGTCGTCGTCCGAGGTGTCGAGGGCTGGCGCGCCCTGCCTTCGCGTTCGGCCGTTCACATTACCAAGGCCGCCGATTACGACGCCGACCTCGTCGACATCGTCCGCAAGCAGTACGAACATTTTCGCGCCGAAGTGCCGCTGGCCGGCAAGAAGGTCGTGCTGAAGCCCAACCTCGTCGAGTACCACCGCAACAAGGTCATCAACACGCACCCGCGGTTCGTCGGCGCGGTTATCGAGTTGTGCCAGCGGGAGGGAGCCGCCGAGGTGATCGTCGCCGAGGGACCGGGACACTGGCGCAACCTCGAATTCCTCGCGGCCGAAAGTGGCCTCGGCGACGTGTTGACGCAGTACGGCGTCCGGCTCGTGGACATCAACCACGACGAGCCGGTCAAGACGCTCAACCTCGGCCGGCTCACCGGCCTGGAATACCTGTACCTATCGCGCACCGTCACGTCAGCCGACGTGCTGATCTCGTTGCCGAAACTCAAGACGCACCACTGGGCCGGCTGCACATTGTCGCTCAAGAACCTGTTCGGCACCCTACCGGGCATTTGCTACGGCTGGCCGAAGAACGAACTGCATTGGCGTGGTATCCCGAACAGCATCATCGACATCGCCCTGACGCAGACGCCGCATTTGGCAATCGTCGACGGTATCGTCGGCATGGAGGGCGACGGGCCGTTGAACGGCAGTGCCCGCCACGTCGGGGCAATCCTGATGGGGCAGGATCTCGTGGCCGTGGACGCCACGGGTGCCCGCCTGATGGGGCTGCCGGCCGAGCGCATCCCGCACCTGGCGCTCGGGGCGCACAAGAAACTTGGCCGGATCGCGGAGGCCGAGATCGAGCAGCTCGGCGAGCCGATCGAGGCGCTCGCACAGGAGTTCGTGCGTCCGCCGTACTTCGAGCGCGGTCTAATGCCGGCCGGGTAAGCCGTTCGCGCCGCGTCATAATTCGGTCGTCGTTCGGCGGACGCCGCAAAGATGTTCTACTTTACCCTTAAGCTGGCACCGTTTCGACCTGCCCCAATCCGCGAACGCCTATGAAGCTGACACACTTAGCTAGTCTGGCCCTCAAGCACGTCCGCAACTCTTTTGCGGAGGAACTCTACCTCCAGACCCACAAAGATCTGACCCGGCCCGTCGTCGTTTACGGCATGGTCAACGAGTGGTGCAATTACAAGTGTCGCTACTGCGAATACTGGCGGCTCAAGGAGTATAAGGAGGAGATGACGATCGCCGAGTGGCAGAACGCCCTCTTGTCGCTCAAGGAGTTCGTTGGCCCCTACCACATCGAGTACTCCGGCGGCGAACCGTTCATCAAGAAGGGCTTCGTCGACCTGCTCGAGTTCTGCACCCAGCACGGCATCGACTGGGGCGTCACAACCAATGGCTCGGCGTTCACGCCGTCGATCGTCGATCGCGTCGTAGCGGCCAGGCCGTTCAACATCAACATGTCGCTCGACTCGAATCGGCCGGAGGTCCACGACTACGCCCGCGGTGTCGACGGCTCGCTCGCTCGGATCACCAACGGCCTGAAGATGTTGATCGAGAAACGGAACCGGGCCGGACTGAACTTCCCGGTCATCATCAAACCGGTCGTCCACAAGCTCAACTTCCGCCACCTGCCGGAGATCGTGGACTACGCCGAAGAACTTGGGGCAACGGCCGTCAACTTCCAGCCAATCGACCGCTGGACCCGCGAGACCTACGACGAGCTATGGATCGAGGAACCGGACATGCCGGACCTGATCCGAGTGCGCGACAAGCTCGTTCGGATGAAGAAGGCGGGCCGGCCGATCCTCAATAGCGACCTGATCCTCAGCGTCTGGCCGGAACACTTCCGCGGCGAGAAGGCCCCGCCGGAGACGATGCCGTGCCGGGTGGGCATGCGCAACTACTTCATCCGCACCAACGGCGATGTCGAGGTGTGCTGGTTCTACCCGCCGATCGGCAACGTCAAGACGCAGTCGGCCCGCGACATCTGGTACGGCGAACTCGGCAGCCAACGGCGTAAGGAAACGACGGCCTGCGAGTCGCTGTGCCTGTTCACCTGTCTGTCGCAGAAGACGGTCAAGGACAAGGTGAAGATGGGCCTCACCTTACTCAAGGGCAACCGCGGGCCTAAGTCGCCGAAAGCGGTCCGAACGCCGCTCGAAGTCGTCTGACCGTCCTTGCACGACCCGGCGGGCGCGCGTAGAATCGCACTAACCGATTCTCGGCTCGCGGATCACACTCGGGTGCGTGTTATGGCGTCGCTCCTCGTCCTGAAAGGCGGTAATCCCGGCCAGCGCCTGCCGTTGGACAAGCCGACCATCGTCCTCGGCCGCGAGGCCAAGGACTGCGACTACGTCATCCCCAACCAGGCCGTCAGCCGCGTCCACGCGCAAATCTCACTGATCCAGGACCGGCACTACATCGAGGACCTTAAGAGCCGCAACAAGACCTACGTCAACAACAAGCTTGTCGATACCCGCACACCCCTGTCGGATAACGACCGCATCAAAATCTGCGACTTCCTGTGTACCTACCACATCGATTCGCAGTCCAAAGCCCCGCTTCCGGACCACTTGCGATCGGACGCACCGGAGGAGCCGGCCGCCGAAGGCCCCAGTACCGTCCAAGCGACGATCCAGCGGCTGCCGACGGAGAAGTTGCTCGAGGCGACGCCGCCCGAACGGCTGCGGGCCTTGCTCGAAATCTCGACGGTCTTCGGCTCGACGCTCCAACTCGACGCGCTGCTCGAAAAGGTTGGCGACATCCTGCTGACCACGTTCAGGCAGGCCGACCGCTGCTTCATCATCTTGCACGACGAACCGACCAAGACGCTGATCCCGAAGGTCGTCAAACTGCGGCGCGGCCAGTCGGACGGCAGCCCACGCTTCAGCCGCACGATCGTCCGCAACGCTCTCGAGAGTGGCAAGGCGTTCCTGAGCGAAGACGCCACGAGCGACACCAAGTTCTCGCTCTCGCAGTCGATCACCGACTTCCGCATTCTGTCGGTCATGGTCGCGCCCTTGACGCGCGGCGAGACGCCCATCGGCGTCATCCAACTCGATAGCCAGGACCGCTCGAAGAAGTTCACCGAGGACGACCTGAAGCTGTTGATGGCCGTGGCCAACCAAGCGTCGGTCGCCTTGGAGAACGCTCGGCTGCACGAGGACTTGATCCATCGCGAGCGAACGCAGCGCGACCTGGAACTCGGAAAGCAGGTGCAGAACAGCTTCCTGCCGCAGGGGCTACCCCAAATACCCGGCTACCAGTTCTTCGCAGCCTACAACTCGGCGCTGACGATTGGTGGTGATTATTACGACTTCATTCCGTTGCGCGATGGCCGGCTCGGCGTCCTGCTCGGGGACGTGGCAGGCAAGGGCGTGCCGGCTGCCCTGCTGATGGCCAAACTGAGCGCCGAGGCGCGCTACTGCGTCCTGACCAACGACGACCCGGCCAAGGCCGTCGGCTGCCTCAACGAAATCCTGCTGTCGGCTGGCACGATGGATCGGTTCGTCACCCTCGCCGCGACCGTCCTGAACCCGGACACGCACCGGGTCACCGTGGTCAACGCGGGCCACATGACGCCGCTGATCTTCCGCAAGGTGAAGTGGGATTTCGAGGACGCCATCGCCGACCGCCTCACCGGACTGCCGCTCGGTATTCTGGAACAGAATACCTACGACTCGTGGGAAGTGGAACTTTACCCCGGCGACGTACTCATGCTGTACACCGACGGTGTGACCGACGCCCTCAGTGCTCAGAATAAGCCGTTCGGTATGGACGGGATCCGCAAAGCGATCCTCGACGACCCGGCCCTCGACAGCCCGCACCAGCCCGAGGACATCGGCAAGGCACTCCTCGCAGCCGTCCGGAAGCACGCGACCGGCCGCGACCAGAACGACGACATCGCCATCGTCTGCTACGGCCGACTCGATCAGGCCTCGTCGAGCGTCTCGACCCTCTCCGGCACCGATCACGCCGCGCAGGCCGCTGGGCCGGATTCCCATTCGGAACACCCGTCGCACGGAACGCACCCATGAGCGGACCTGCCACGCTACCGGAACCGAAGGTCGTGCCGCGCGAGCGCGAGGAGGTGCGCCGGCAACCGCCGTACAACGTTATCCTGCTCAACGACGACGACCACACCTACGAGTACGTCATTCGCATGCTCAAGGAGCTATTCGCGTACCCCGAGGAAAAGGGGTTTCTGATGGCCCGCGAGGTGGACACCAGCGGTCGCGTCGTCGTCCTGACGACGACCAAGGAACACGCGGAACTGAAACAGGAGCAGATCCACGCCTACGGCCCGGACCCACTCCTGGAACGCTGTAAAGGCTCGATGACATCCGTCATCGAACCGGCGTATTGACGCGGGACGGCGTTAAGGCTTCGGCCCGTCTTTCTTCGGTTCGTCCTTTTTCGCCTCAACCTTCTTCACCGACTTGATGACAACGTTCTCGGCGGGCACGTCTTGGAACGACGCTCGCTGGAGGCCTTTCGGCCCCGTGGCCATGAAGACCGCGTTGCCGGTGCGCACCGCCTTGATCTTGTCGACGACATCCATGCCCTCGACGACTTTGCCGAAGACGCAGTAGCCCGCGTTGCCAGTCTCCGGTCGGGCCGTACTCAGCTTCGGGTTGTCCACGACGTTGATGAACCACTGGGCCGACGCGGAGTCCGGGTGCTCCTTGCGGGCCATGGCGATTGTGCCGCGGTCGTTCTTCAGGCCGTTGTGCCATTCGTTCTTGATCTCGGACTTCGTCGGCTTCTCCTTCTTGTCGGTGCCGAACCCGCCACCCTGGATCATGAAGTCGCCCATGACGCGGTGGAAGATCGTGCCGTCGTAGTGCTTGGCAGCGACGTAGTCGAGGAAGTTCTTGACGGTGACTGGGGCCTTATCCTCGAACAACTCGACCTTGATGGTGCCGAGCGACGTGTCGATCGCGACTACCGGGTTTTCGGCACGGGTCGAGCCGGCAAGGACCGCGGTGACCAGGAAGGGCAGTACGAACATCTTCATTGCGATTCGCTCCGTGAATGGGGTGTGGCCGACATTCATGAAACGGAGTCGGTCGGTGGAATCAACCCCGTGAGTGCGACGCTTCGCTTCTCGGCCTGGGAACGAGGGAAGTGCGTGCCGTCCTCGCTGGCGCGTCGGGCTCAATATTACTTGCCGCCTGCGACAGGTAACTTCTCCGCGGCGACCTGCTCTTCGATGTCCTGCACCATTTCGGGGTCGGCTTTGCGTACGCCGGCCAGGAATGACTTCGCCTCCGGCTTTGGGCAACTGATGGCGTAGCGGACGATCGCGCGCTTCATCATGGGCGAGTCGTGCGACTTCTTGCCGTACTGGGCCAGCACGCCCGATGTGAGGTCCCACCACTCCCAGCGGCGCAGGTCTTCGACTGCCAGGTCGGCTAGCGTCCCTTGCGGCAGGGCATCGGACATGGTTTGCAGTACGTCCTTGCGTGCCGCTGGCTGCGACGCCCGTACGAAGCGCATCGTGGTCAGCACGGCCATTCGCTGCGGGAACGGCCTCTTGTCGTCGGCGACGATCGCGCGGGCCAACTTCCATCCGGCGGCCGGTTGCATTTGCATGTAGCCTGCCAGCGCGCCGCCGAAGGCGCGTTGGAAGCGATCCGTCGGGTGGCTGAGGAGGTCGAGCAGGTAGGCGGCGTCGGTCGGGCCGCCGCATCCCCCGAGCAAGAATGCGTACAGCGACAGGCGGTTGTCCGGCGTCTTGTGGTCGCGCAACAGTGCCCGCAGGCGGGCCGGGTCGAGTTGTTTCGCCGCCTGGGCTACGTCGCGGTCGTTCGCTCGCGCCCACTCGAAGTAGGCGTCCTTGGCGATCTCTGGTTCCTCATCACTCAGGTGGTTGAAGAAGAACTTGAGCGCAGCGACAGGGTCGTCCGCCTTCAGTGCGAGTGCCTGCCGCACGTAATCGACGACGGCCGCCGACTTCACCGGGAAGCCGCGGTACGGGTCGAGTTTGTCCTTACTGATGTCGCAGAAGACCAGGAACTTCGGCGGTGATTTCGGATCGATCGGCACGTATTTCGGCAGCGTCACGCCCGATTTGCCGGCGACGAAGGCGTCCGACTTGATGGCGGCTTCGATGCGCAGATCGGTCGTACCTCCGTCCGCGGACGGTTTCGCATCCGTCAATGTGCCGAACAGGACGACCCGTGCCTGCCGCACCTCTTCGCGCAGCGATTGGGTGGACGACATGGCCCCTTCGCAGAGGCTGCACGCCTCGGCCAGCGTGGCGGCGAACAGAGCGGCCGCCAGAGCGGGTAAGAATCGGCGCACGGTCGGACCCTCTTCCTCGGTTCCGGACGGTTACTTGCCCGCGGGAGATTTGACTGTCGGCTGGGAGGCTGGCGCGGGCTTCGGGTTCTCGTAGCTGAGGAGTTCTTCGATCTCCTCGACGTACTTGGCGTTCTCCTTACGCCGTTCGGC
The DNA here is from genome assembly GCA_964574975.1 of uncultured Alcaligenaceae bacterium. Taxonomy (GTDB): domain Bacteria; phylum Planctomycetota; class Planctomycetia; order Gemmatales; family Gemmataceae; genus JAXMAS01. Next base: position 8,455 of record CAZNSL010000057.1, read on the forward strand.
GACGAACCCTGCGGCCCGCTGACTCTTCTCCGGCGGGCACGTTAGTGCGAACCGCATCACGGCGCGTTTGACGATGGGCTCCGCGAACCCCGGCTTGCCGTAGAGGTCGAGGACTCGCTCGGCCTGCTCCCAACTGCCCCACTTGCGGAAATCCTCGACGACGAGGTCGGCGATGTCCTTCTGAGAGAGGAGCGGCAGTAGCGCAGTCACAGACCGGTCTTTTGCGATCACGTCGGAGCGGTATTCGTGGAAGAACCGCACCGCCCGTAGTCCCGCGTAGCGCTGCATGAACTCGCGCTTGGAGTCGGCCAACAGGGCAGACAGATACTCCCAACCCTCCTTCGGTGCGAGCATGACGTAGCCGGCCAACATGCCGTCGATCCCGGTTGTCAGCTTGTGGTCTGGATCGTCGATCATGCCGCGCAGGAGTTTGACGTGTTCCGGTTTGCCGCAGTGCCCCAGGAGCGAACCGTACAGTCCGAGGCGGATCGTCAGCGTGTTCGGATCCTTCAGCCAGCCAGCGATCTTGTCGGCCGGCAATTTCTCCGCCAGGGCGCGCACGTCCTTGTAGTCGGCATTGCCGAACTCTTTGTACGCGTCGCTGGAAACTTCGCCGTCGGCGTCGTCGAGGTAGTCGAAGAAGAACTTTAGTCGTTCCGCCGCCGGCTTTTCCTTGACAGCGAGGGCACCCTTGAGGTAGCTGGCGATGCGGCTGTCGGACTTCGCAGGCACACCGCGGTACGGGTCGATCTTGCCCTTGTACACGTCGCAGAAGATCAAGTACTTCGCGTCCTGGTCCTTCTCGAGCGGGATGTACTTCGGCAGGGTGACGACCTTCTTGTCGCCGAGAATGTCGTGCGACTTGACGACGGTGTCGATCACGAGATCGGTGGTGCCGGCTCCGTTCGGGTCTTTCGGGTCGAGTTTGGCATTCGTCAGCTTGCCGTAGAGGATCAGACTAGCGAGGTCCGCCTCCTTGAGCATGGTCGAGCTTTCGCCGCCGCAGAACGGGCAGCACTCGGCCGAAGTGGTGGAAACAACAGCCAGGGCCACGGCCGCGAGGCCGAGCAGCGCAGTGCGACGCAGAGAAGGTGCCATCCGCGGACTCCGGAGTGCGTGCGCGGGCGACGGCAGGTCGGAGTCATTATACAGCCGGACGTGCCAGTACGGCGAGTCGCTGGTCTCGGAACGAACAGCAATCTTTCCTGTCTCACCGCCGGCGCGACAAGAACGGCAGTACCTCGTCGGCAATGCGTCGCGGGTGGGTCACACAAGCCAGGTGACCGCCTGGAATGCGTACGCCCCGGGCGTTGGGCAGTGCGTCGCACAGGCGAGCGAGGCCGGATGGTGTCACGAGCAAATCGCGTTCTCCGGCCAGTGCCAACGTCGGAACGGCCACGCGGCCAAGAAGGCCGTTGAGGTCACAGCGCTCGACGAGTTTGAGCCGGTGGGCAATGACGCTCTGATCGGTACGCCAGCATTGACGGGCGACGAAACGCAGTGTCTCCGGCGACTGGCCGCGACCGAGTAGCAGATTGAAGAACTGGTTCACGAAAGCGCTATCGGACGGCAATGGGAAAGCCGACAGGACGATGCGGGCGATCCGTTGGAGCAGGCCGCGTTCGTAGCGGTCGCCCACCCCTTGCAGCACCAAGGCCGAGAGTTGGTGAGGGTGCGCAGCGGCGAAATGAGCCGCGATCGCTCCACCGAAGGAGACACCGAACACCGCAGGGCGTTCTAACCCCAGCGCGCCGATGAATTCGCACAAGTCGGCCGAAAGGTCGCGCAGATCGAACCGGCGACGGAGTGCGAAACAGTCGTCCTCGGCACGCAACGACGGTGCAATGACTCGATGCGACCGGCTCAGTTCGCGCGCCAGCGGATCGAGCAGGTGATAACTGCCGGCGAGACCAGGAACGAGGACAACGGGCGGCCCATCGCCCCAAACCCGAAACTTGGCGGTGTAGTGGCAGAGGTCGGCAACGCCGTCGTGACGGTCGGTGGCTTGAAACGCATGGCTTGTCGAAGCACGCCAGAGTTCGGAAGCGATCACGCCTCCTCCAATCCTTGTGTAGTGACCACGATGTCGATCCCTCAGTAACTGCATCTGCAATACCAATTAAGCAATTCCTTTCCTAATCAGCGCAATCGCTACATTTCAGCGCGCGAAAACGTCAAAATACGCAGTATCGTCAAATTAGAACGTAGTTTAGTGCAATCATCACTTGTCGTTTTCGCTAGGTTTGGCGATAATTCGGCGCTGTACTGTGTCGGCGCTGGTTGTTCGTCGATACGTAGTATCACAGATTTACTGTACACAAGTATATAGATGACTCGATGCAACGCTTCCGCAATTACCGCCAATCGATGGCTGCATTTCGGTCGCTTATCATCTGCGGTGCGGTCGCGGCGGCGCTGTACGTCGTCGCTGTGCTCTGGCACGTTCAGGCCATACCGGAAATCGGATTGCATTGCACCTTCTATCCCACCGTGACGCGGGTGGACATCGAACGCATACGTTCGCGATCCGGTGAGCCGCTCCCGCCGTTGATTGGCATGGTTGTCGAACGGGTCGGCGATCGAAGAGTCGAAACCTGGCCGGACTTTCTCCGAGCGATCGAACAGCTCGATCGAGTCGATTTTTCGCACGATCCGACGAGCGCTGTCAACTACGCGAATTTCGATTCGGCCGACTGGGTCGATGTGCAACTTCGGCCTGCGGGCGGGTTGGACCCGCTACACGTCTGGTGTCGCGTCGGTGCGCTGCCAGCGGTGGCGCTATTGCCGTCGTTGGTCTGGTTCGCCATCGAACTCGGGGTACTCCTGGTCGCGTCGTTCGTGTACTGGAACCGCCCTACCGACCGCGCTGCTCGCCAGTTCTACGTGATGACGCTGGTGGCCGTCGGCGCGTTTATGGGCGGGTACCACTGGTATCGCATCGCCACGCATCCGCTCCTGATTAGCGTCTACATCGGCTGTGCGGTCATGTTGCCCGCCGTCGCCCTCCACTTCTACGAGTTGTTCCCACGGCCCAAGCTCTGGCTCGTGCGGCGACCCAACTTGGCGTTGGCCGCGACGTATGGGCCGTCACTCTTGTTCCTCGTCCTGATCTACTCCGGCTACGCGAACGTCCGCGCGATCAGCCGCAGCGGGGCACCAGCAGCGGCGGTCGAGGCCGGACTACTGTGGCTGCGTTACGTCATTTACGTCTACTTCGCCGTGGCTGGGGCGCTGTACATCGCGAGCGTCGCGTGTCTGGCCTACAGTTATCGCTCGGCCGTTGGTATCGTCGAACGAAACCAGGTACGTTGGATCTTCATCGGCTCGATGCTCGCCATTGTCCCGTTGGGGTACTCCTTCTACCTGGCCATTTGGCGGCGAGGCGAGTTCTCCGGTGGCGGGGCGCTGTGGCCGATGTTCGGGGCCTCGATCTGTTTCACGGTCGCTTTCGCCGTGAGCATCACGCGCTATCGGCTGTTGCAACTCGACAAACTCGTCGGGGCCGGGCTGGCATACTTCCTGGTCAGTGGGCTGGCGGCCGCTGTGTACTACGTCCTCGTGTTCGCCGGCACGCTGATCATGGGCCGGCACAGCAGTGAGGGGCCGTCGCTCGAGCAAGCCTTTTGGGTTAGCGGCAGTTCGCTCGTGCTAATCGTTGGGCTGGACCTCGCGCGGAGCCGGTTGCGGCGGGCACTCGACAAGCGCTATCGACGCGACAAGACGCAACTCGACCGTACGCTTCAGCAACTCGGCGAGGCCGTCGAACAACTCGTGGATCCGCCTACGTTGGTCCGGCGGATGCTGCGAGCAACGGCCGACCTGCTCGGCGTCTCCGATGGCGCTGTCTACCTGCGCGGGGACGACCCTGCGGCGTTTCGCGCCGTCGGCAGCATCGGCCGCGACCCGGGCTTCGCCGAAATCGTGGCCGACGGACCCCTCGCGAGTGATCTGCGTCGCTTCGATGTCGTTCCTCCGCGGGCCGTCGGTGCGTCCGCGGATGGCGCGGCCGTGCGCGAGTTGGTCTCCTTCGGTGGAGCGTTGGCGGCGGGCCTGACGCACGAAGGCTTGCTGCGTGCGATTCTGGTCCTCGGTCCAAAATCGGCCGGCGGCGCGTTCACCGATGACGAGTTGAACTCGCTCGACGCCTTCGTGTCGTTTACAGCCGCTGCCCTGGCTAGCGCCGAAGGCCACCGTACCATCGAGGCGCTCAACCGCGAACTTCAAACGAAGGTCGAAAAGATCGCTGAGCAACAGCGGCGCATTCTCGCACTACAGCAACAGCTAACGACGCAGACGCGGGTGTCGGCCGCTCGCGAGCCGCGGCCAGTACCCGCCGACGAGTCGCCCGTGCCAGGCATCGTTGGCTCGGCCCCGGCTTTGCGTGAGGTGCTAGCGCTCGCGCGGAAGGTAGCCATCAGCCCATCGGCTGTCCTCATCCGCGGC
>CAZNSL010000058.1:0-9848 GCA_964574975.1 uncultured Alcaligenaceae bacterium
CATACCATCGCTTTCCATTCAAGTACTGTTGTTTCACCTACCCATCAGACCGTACCCTGGGAGTGACCGAATGCGACGGAACACCTCGGTTCGGAAGGAGGAGAGACGTGTTTGCCTTTCGCATGAAGGTACTGATGCTGGCGGCTGCCGTATTGACCACAACCGGCTGCTTTCGCTCGCGCGATTGCTGCCGCCGGCCGGAAGTGAGTGCCTCGCCCGCCTGCTGCGGCGACGCTCCTTTGATCACCGCGCCCTCGCCGGTCGTACCAGCCGCACCGCCGGTGCCACCGCCGGCGCAATCGTTTAGCGTTGCGCCAAGCTGCGCCGTGCCGGTGCGCTGATCGCCACGGAAGGCCGGAAAGTCCGCCTGAGTGGTGCGGGTGGCCCCGTCACCATCACGCGCAAGACCGGCGTGTCGGGCGCATTGCGCCTGGACGCCGGTTTTGCGCACGCCAATTCCGTCCATTTCTTTTGTCCGCGTCGCGCCGCGGTGGATACTTCCTTTGCACGGATCGCAGCCACGGCCAGGAGGCCGACGACCGGGAGTGTCCCGAGGAGTTGCGCTATGTGCGGACGGAAGCTCGTCGCGGCCCTGATCTTCTTCGCGAGCGTATTCAATAGTGGATGTTGCTGCTGCTGTCGGCCGCTCTTGTGCCGCGGCTGTGGACAGGGATGTGCCTTGGGCGGCCCAGGATATGGCTTCGGTGCCGATGGCTGCTGTTCGTGCTACTCGTCGCCAGCGTCGCTCGGAGCTCCCGTCGCGGCCCCCGCGCCGCCGCTGATGCCGATTCCTGCCGGTCCTCCCGCAAACGTCGTCTTGCCGACGATCCCCAACTCGGCAGTCATCGGTCCTGCGCTGCCTCAGTCGACGACACCAGTACCGCAGCGTCTGCCCACGACACCTTCGATCCCGCCGTCCACGCCGGGAAACAACCCGATGACGATTCCGTCGTTTCCGCCGAATCCACCGGCTTACTAGTCCCGTGGCAGTCGAGCGTCCCATTGTTCCTCGGCTGAGCTTGGCCGTAGGTAAAGCGGTTCGAGGCTGAAGATGTCCGAGTGGTCGTACGCTCCGGTAACCGCGAGGGCGTACAACGATTCCACTCGCGGCTCGCGCCGATCCTCGGAAACGATGGTCGGCACAGCCCCCACCGACCCAATGCCCGGTCCACTGACGAGTGTTCTGGCGCGCAACCGCGACCGCCAATCGGTCGAAAGAACGATTGCCAAATCGTCGACTGGCCGCCAGTCAGCCAACTCCGTCGCGCGCGAAAACGACTGTGCGTACACCTTTCCCTTGAGTGCGTCTGCCACTACTTCCAGCTCGAGGCCTGGCCCGTTCGTCTGTCGCGCTATGATGTGAAACGTGGGTGCCGCCGCCACACGACACCCGTTGGCGTACGCAAACGCCTTGGCAGTTATGACGCCGATACGCAAGCCGGTGTAGCTGCCGGGACCAACGCTGACGGCGACTGCGGACACGTCGGCGGGCCGCCATCCGGCTCGGTCGAGCAAGTGGGCGATCGTCGGCGTCAAGTCGCGGGCGTGGTGTCGGCCGGCGTCGAGTCGAGCCGATGCGATGAGTCGGCCTCCTTCGGCCACTCCCACTTCGCCAACGCGGCTTGAGGTTTCGAGTAACAACCATCGGTCGGACATGCCAATTGACTCCTGCCGCCAGCCCGCTATCATCCCCCTCCATTCATACTCGTGGGGATCGACGCGATGGTGGACGGCACAGCCACGATCTTTACCGACGGCGCTTCGCGCGGCAACCCTGGCGCAGCCGCATGGGCCTTCGTCCTCACGAGGCCGGGGAACGAGATCGTCGAGATCGCGGAACGACTCGGCACGACGACCAACAACGTCGCCGAATACACGGCCCTGGTCAAAGCGCTCGAACATGCCGGCCGACTCGGCGTCCGTCGGATCGACCTGTTCAGCGACAGCGAGTTACTCGTCAAACAGATGAACGGCGAATACGCCGTGAAAAGCGCCGACCTGCGCGACCTCTACGACGACGCGCAGCAGTTGCGACGTGGTTTCGACGCTGTGCGCATCACTCACGTCCGCCGTGCCCAGAACAAACGCGCCGACGAACTGTGCAACGCGGTGCTCGATGGCCGGCCAGCGGAGACTACAACGGCGAAAGCTAAGCCGCGGTCGGGGCCGGCGGCTCGGAACGGCGCGGTGGACGAGCAGGCCGTTGCTTGTCTGCGTGCAGCGGCCGCGGCCTGGGCGCGCGGTGACGCGAACCTCGCGCCCGAACAGCTCTGGGAGCAACTGTGGACCGTCCTCGAAGATGGCGGCGTACTGAAAAAGTCCAAGTCGAAGTAGTCGCCCCGCGATATCCGCGACCTCACTGCTGGAGCCATTTCTTCACGTCGAGGTAGCTGACGAACACCATCAGTGACAGGATGAGTGCCAGTCCGGTCAGCGTCGCGCCGACCAGGACGCGTTCCGGCGGCGGTTTGCCGAACAACTTCTCCCAGATCAAGAAAAACATGTGGCCGCCGTCCAGCACCGGGATCGGAAGGAAGTTGATGACCGCCAGGTTGATCGAGATCATCCCGAGGAAGAAGATGAATTGCGTGAGGCTTTCGCCCGCGATGGCGTAGGACGTTTGTGCGATTGCGAACGGTCCACTCGCGTTCCGGACGAAGTCGATCTTGCCAGTAATCATCGCGTGCAGACTCTGATAGATCTGCGTCATAACGCGCCACGTGGAGCGCGCACCCATCTGCAGAGCCTCGCCGAGCGAATCGGCTTTCTGGAGCCGCTTATCCCGTTCGAAGACCAAACCGCGCTCGGCCAACGGCCACGTCGAATCTTCGGTGCCCTGGAGCGTCACCTTGAGTTCTTCCTTGTCGCGCTGAAGGGTCAGCCCCATCATCCGCGACGGAATATCGCGCTGGGCAACATAGAACGGCCTGGCCGCCTGTCCGTTTTTCAGGTCGATCCATCGGAGCGGTTTCGGTTCGCCCGTCTTCGAGTTGTCGTAGTACTGAACCGCTTTGATCACGTCTCCGGCAGCGACGCCGGCCATGGCCGCAGGCGAACCAGCTTCGACCCCGGCAACGCGAGCCAGGACTTGAAACGCAATACCTAACTCGTCTATGGCGAGTGGGGACGTCAGGCTGTTTGGCGACGATCGGACGTATCGCCAGGAATTGTCCCACTCGACCTCAACTGTCGTCTCCTGCCGCTCCGCGTGTCCGACCGTGCGCTCCAGAGTCAGTTTGACCGACCTGGCTTCCGTGCCGCGTGCCCCCGCCCACCGGCGCAAATCCGACGGCAGCCGCATGGGGTCGAGCGGTAACTCGCGCACGTTAGCAGCCAGCTTCGTCGATTTGACGGAGGAATACCGCAGCGTCTTTCCGTCCCCCTCCGACACTTCGATGGCCGTGATGACATCGCCGTCCTGAGCAGCGCTCTTGGCGCGTACGTCGGCTCGTTGCGCGGTCGAACCAGAGCGCACCGCCTGCACCGGGCCCATCGTCAAAGTAATTCCAAAGTAGGTATGAAACGCCGGCGGGACGACGATGTCGGCCGTCGTGCCGTTCTTGCGACGCACGGTCATCGTCATTTCGCGCCCGGCCAGGCGTTGGAGTCGCTGGGTCAGTGCGAAGTAGTCGGTCTTGCCCGGAACCGGGGTACGCGGGTCGTCGGGCAACGGTGTGACGCGTGTCGGGTCGTCCGGGTCGGTCGTCGCAACGATGACATCACCGGCCTCGAATGGGGGCTTTGCCCGGGAGGCCGCACTCCCGGGAACGACTGGCGGCGACTTATCGCCTCGGATGTCGATCAATTCCGATGAATCCGCCGGCCCGATGCCGAGCATCAATTTGCCCGCCAGGTCGTTCGGCCGCGGAGCCGGATCGATGTGGCCGCTGACGCCGTCGAAGCGGTAGTCGATCGGGATCGGCGTGTCACCCGTCCAGTTCATCACCTCGCCCATCAAGTCGTCGAACGTCGGGCGCTCCGACCCGCCGATGCGTGTGATGTCGGACCCTGGTCGCAGGCCGGCTTGCCACGCTGGCGATCCGGCGTCCACATGCCCAATCACGGCCGCGATTTTCTCGACGCCCGTCGTGTTGAACACACCGACGAAGCAAACGGCCGCCAGGATCACGTTCATGATGACACCGGCCGAGATGATGAGCATACGCTGGCCGACGGGTTTGTTCTTGAACGACCTGGGATCGTCGTCGCTCCCGTCTTCGCTCTCTGGACTTTCGCCGACCATTTTGACGTAGCCGCCAACCGGGAACAGCGCCACCTTGTAGGTCGTCTCGCCCCGGCGGAACGAGCAACCGGGTAGGGCAGGCCCGAATCCGATGCTGAATGTCTGGACGTGGACATCACACCACTTGGCCGCGAGGAAGTGGCCGAGTTCGTGAATGAAGATGACTACCCCCAGACCGAGCGCCACCTTGGCGGCCTGGAGAAAGTCCACCTGCATCCAGTAGAAGAAGACCGCGACGCCAGCGACGACCAACAACGTGAAGGCATTCTGTGCCAGCCACGCGCCGATGCTGCTGGGGGGCGGCAGTTCGTCGGTCAGACCGGCTCCAGATTGCGGGCTTTCGCGGGTGTCCACCGTGCGACCTCGTTGCGTGCCCAACGGTCGGCCTTCCACAACTCCTCCAGCGACGGGCATTCGCTGTAGTCGTGCTGGTGGAGGACCGCCCGGCAGGCACGGGGGATGTCCAGAAACTGTAACTCGCCAGCCAAAAATCGACCGACTGCGGCCTCGTTGGCTGCGTTCAACACCGCGCCGCATGTGCCACCGCGGCGGGCGACTTCCTCGCCCAGGAGCAGGGCCGGGAACGTCTCCCGGTCGGGGCGCTCGAACGTCAGGCCACTCAGGGCCTGCCAATCGAGTTTGCGTGCTGGCCCCGGTACGCGCTCGGGGTGCGTCAGCGCGAGTTGGATCGGCAACCGCATGTCCGGCGGCGACAGTTGCGCAAGGACCGATCCATCCACGAATTCGACGAACGAGTGGACGACCGATTCGGGGTGGACGATCACTTCGATCCGGTCGGGGTCGAGGTCGAACAGCCAGCGGGCCTCAATGATTTCCAGTGCCTTGTTCATCATGGTCGCGGAGTCAATGGTGATCTTTGCGCCCATGTTCCAGGTCGGGTGGCGCAGGGCGTCGTCGGGCGTCACGTCGCGCAACTCCGAGCGGCGCTTGCCGCGGAACGGGCCACCGCTGGCCGTCAGGACCACGCGCCGAACCTCGGCCGCGTGGCCGCACTGTAATGCTTGGAAGACGGCGCTATGTTCGCTATCGACCGGTAGCAGCGTAGCCCCGCGTGTCTTGGCCAGCCCAGTCACGAGCGGTCCGGCGACAACTAGCGTTTCCTTGTTGGCGAGGGCAACAGTCTTGCCAGCGTCCAGTGCAGCCCAGGTGCCTTCGAGTCCGGCCGCGCCGACGATGGCTGAGACGACGACATCGGTCTCGGCGGCGGTCGCAATTTGGACCAGTCCTTCGCGGCCAATGACGAGTTCCGCACCGTTTAGCCGCGAGCGGTCGAACGCTGAGGCCCGCTCGCGGTCGCACACGGCTACGAAGCGAGGTGAGAATTCAGCCGCCTGATCGGCAAGTTTGTCGAGTTGTCCGTGACCGCTTAAGCCGAAGGCACGCAACCGTATCGGCAAGGCACGGATCACGTCGAGGGTGCTGGTGCCGATCGACCCCGTCGAGCCGAGGATGGCGACATTGCGCGGCCGATCGGGGGTTGTCGGTCGAAAACTCACTAGACACCGCCGCGACCGGAGGGGTACGCCCGGCAGTGGGGCGTCGCGGTAGCCCCGCCGCCTCCTGCCACGTGGATATTCTAGGAAAAGTGTTGCCGGGATCGCAAGCCGAACGTGGTGCCTGCAGTCGTGCGGGAAGCGTAAACAGGCTTTCCGGTTACGCTTCCCGTCGCGACGCAAGTCCTTACCGGAAGGGATTGAACGCCATCAGACCCAAGTAAGCGACGATCATGACCGTCATGCCGACAGCGGCGTACAGGAGCGGGCCGAACTGCGTCGGGGCTTCTGGCTCGATGAAACCGGGTGGCATGGTGTAGGTTCCATCATCTTGAGCGCGCAACGACTCGCGCGTCGGTATTGGCACCTGGAGGTTCGCACTCGACGACGCGCCAGCTGCATCCGCCTCGGCCGAGTAGAGTTCGGGCGTCGGATAAGGCGACGGGGCGCGGTTGCCGCCGTCCGACTGCGGGTAAACAGCGGGCACGGGATAGGCACTGGCGGGTGCGCCGACCGTCAGCGACTTCCGGCGCGCGAACTCCGCCGGGGCCGACTTGCGCTCGCCCGGCTTCGAAATCTCGGAAAGCCGAGGTGCCGTGCGAGTTGGCGGTGCCGACTTCGGACGCGGGAATGCCGGCGGGGCGGACATCGGCGACGACAGAGGCGGGTTGGAACGGGGCCGGAGTCGCCCTGCCGCTGGCGCGGGTGGCAACTGGTTTTCCGACGGCAATTCGCCGGCGAGCGAGGCGATTTCCTCGACGATTTCATCGACTCCCTGGTAGCGTTGCTCCGGGGTCTTCTTCATCAACCGTTCCACGACTTGACACAACTCGTCGGGTGTGTCCGGGGCCAATTCCTTCAGCGGCGTCGGCTCCTTGAACTGGTGGGCCATCATCTTTTCGACCGCATTACCCTCGGCAAACGGGTAACGGCCAGTGAGGCAGAAATACAGCGTACAGCCCAGGCTGTATTGGTCGCCGGCCGGTGTACGGTTCGTCGGCTCCATGATGCTTTCTGGGCTAGCGCAATCCAGGCCGCTCGTCAGCGTATTAGCGGTGGACATCGTGTCTACGAGTGACTCGCCTTCGTTTTCGGCGCGCCGCGAGCCGATGCCGAAGTCTAGAATGGCTGCGTGGAACGAAGGGCTGACGAGGACGTTCGACGGCTTCAACAGGCCGTGGAAGATGCCGTTCTGGTGACACGCCGCCAAGCCGTTGGCGACCTGCACGGCGACCTGAGCGGTCTCTTGTGCGGTCAGTTTGCCCTGTCGTTGAACGACGCTTTCGAGCGACTCGCCGTCGACCAACGGCCAGACGAGGTAGTGCAGCCCGCCGGACGTGCCAACGTCTACGAACGGTACGACCGCCGCTTGCGTGAATTGTTCGAAGGAGCGAACTTGTCGCCGGGCGAGCCGCACGTTCCACATGCTGCGTCGCGGCAGAACCTTGACCGCATAACTCTTGCCGTCGGTCTTCGACAGCGCCTTGTAGACGGTACCCATGCTACCGGAGCCGATCGAATCTACTAGCACGTAAGGGCCGAGGACAAGACCCTGTGCTTTGTTGGTGAGGACGCGTTCGGCCTGGAACGCGCTGATTACGCCATCCTTCACGAGGTAGTCGGCTAGTTTTTGCGCGTCGGCCCGTGGGTACTTCTTCAGGAACTCGCCCACGACCTGGTCGAGTTGTCCGCGGTCGATGAGGCCGCTGCGGCGCAACTCGTATACGAACCATTCGCAGGCGCCGAGTTCGGCGGTCACCATGGCAGTGGCTTCCTTCGTGGAAACGAGTGTTGGGCGGACGGTCGGGCGAGGCGCGTTGACGCTGAAGGGGTGACCGCACGCACGACGGACGGTGCGCAGGGCCGACACGCTCGCTTGCCCCAACCTTAAGTCGCGATTCGCCGGAGTCAAACCCGGCGCGACCGGATTTCCGCTCGAGTGCGACTCCGTAAGCTATCGGCGTACGGTTCCAACCGCCGCCCGCGAACGGAAAGACTCCGCGCAATGTCCACCGACCCATATGCGTCGTGCCCCTGCGGCAGCGGCAAAAAGCTCAAGTGGTGCTGCCAGGATATTCAGGCCGATATCGACCGCGCCTTCGACCAGCACAACGCCGGTCAGCACGAGGCGGCCCTTCAGACCGTCGGCCGCGTTGTCGCCTCGCACCCGCAAAGCGCCGAGGCCCACGGCCGGCTCGCGCAACTCCTCCTTCTCAACGGCAAGCCAGACGAGGCCGAGCACGCCCTCGACGCCGCGTTCAAGCTCAACCCGACCTATCCGTTCGGCTTCCTGCTTCGTGGCCTGATGCGGCAACAGGAGGGCGAGGTCCTTGGCTCGCTGATGCTGTTCCGCAAAGCCTCCGAGGCATTCGCGCCCGACGCACACGATCAACTCGCATACCTCAGCCAACTCATCGGCGACACCGAATTCCGGCTCAACAAGCCGATCGCGGCACGGGCCGCGATTCGGCGGGCGGTGGCATTCGACCCCGGTAATGTCGAGCTACGCGAGGAGTTCGATGCGACGTTCGGCAAGGACGGCCGGCTTCCGGAATCCGCTCGTAAGGACTATGCCTTCCGTTCACCCGCCGACGCCGGTCCCGAATGGGGTCCGGCCCTTCAGCGCGGGGCGACTGGGAAAATGACCGACGCGCTGCGGGTCTTACAAGCCTGGGCCGACAAGCATCCGAACGACCCAGCGTCGTGGTACAACCTCGGATTGGTCCGTGCCTGGCTCGGCGACAATGGCTCGGCAGTCGAAGCCCTGGCCCGGTCGGGCGATCTGGATTCCGACGAAGACCGCGCCGCCGAGACGTGGGCGTTCGTCCAAGTGTTGCGATGTGGCCACGGCATGGAGGCGGAAGCAGACGCTGTGGAACACCGCGTCACGTTCCAAATCCACCGGATCGAACCGGTGGTCGGCCTCCTCCAGAAGTGGGAGCAGGAGCGCCGGCTCATCGGTCTGCGCACGAATCCCGAGCAGGGCATGGTCACCGGCCTCGTTCTCGACGAGGTGCCGAGCATCGTCCTCAGTGGTGCGGCGGCCCCGCCGGCCCGCTTGGCCGCGTACGTCCTCCTTGCAGGGCCCCTTTTCCAACTCTGGCACCCGAACGTCGAATCGGTCGAAAAGGTCGTCGCCGATGCGGTCAAGGCACTCGGCCCCGCCATTGGCTCGCCGCACCGGGATGTCGGCCCCATCCAGTTCGGGGACGCAGTCGCCGACGCGCTGTTGTTCCCGACGGCCGAGACAACACAGTTCGACGCCGAGGCCAAGATTCGCACCAACGCGCAGAACTACTTCGAGGAGACATGGGTCAATCGCCCCCTCAAGTCGCTCCTCGGAAAATCGCCGACCGATGCGGCGTCCGACCCGCTCCTGCGAAAGCGACTCCGCGGCGTGATTCAGTTCCTCCAGGACTGTGCCGCGGCCGGGCCGATCCGCCTCTACGACTTCGACCGCCTGCGGGCGAAGTTGGGCCTTGGTGGCCTAGCCCCGGTCGCGGAACAGGCTTCAGTTTCTGCGGCATCACCCGACGGCGAACTCGAAGATGCATTTCGCGCGGCCCAGCGCGGCGGTGACGAGGACGCCGCTGCTCGGCACGCGAAGGAACTCATCGATCGTCCGGCCTCGGGCGACCTCTACCCGGTGTATTCGTTCCTGGTTCTGCGCGACCAGCGTGCCGGCGACTTCGACTCGGCCCTCGGCTACATCGACGCTGGCGAAAAGGCCGACTGCGAGGCGAACGCGGGCCGCCGCCGCAACGAATACGAGTTGCTCCGCGGCAAGCTGCTGGCAAAAAAGAAGGACGCCGCCGGTGCAAAAGATGTGTTCGAGCGCCTGCTCGAGCGCGTACCCGGCGACCTCGATTTGGCCGGAACGGCCGCGGAGGCGATGCTCGGCCTGCGCGATGCGGCCTCAGCGCTGCACTTCGCCGAACACGGCTTGAAGCAGGCCCGCGAGCAGGGTAACCGCGACCAGGAGGGGCGGTTCCAGGAACTCGTCGGGGCGGCGAAGCGCTGACCAACAGTCCGGTGACGCCGCGAGCCGAGTCCGCGAGGGCCGCGCTTTGGCGCACGCCTCGCGGACGCGG
>CAZNSL010000058.1:9858-12871 GCA_964574975.1 uncultured Alcaligenaceae bacterium
CGGGCGGGGGCGGCCGGGGGGCCCCCCCCCGCCGCCCCGGCCCGCCGGCGTCGCAGGGTGTTGTTACGCGAACGCCGGCATTTTCTTGATGAGCAGAGGCTTTGCCGCTCGCGCGAAGCGGTGGATCGCCTCGCGAATCTGATCTGGCGTCGCGACGCCGAAGCATAGCCGGCACTCCGTGTCCGGCACCGCCTCGTTACCGTCGGAAACGTACCCGAACGAACCGGGGATGTACAACACACCCTCGCGCTTGGCCGCAGCCAGAAACGCGCTACCCGGCCCTGTCGGCACGTGCGGCGGCATCGTCAACCAGACGTACATGCCACCGGCCGGCCGGGTCCACGTTACGTCCGGCCACTCGCGGAATTCGGCATCGAGAGCCGAAAGCATTGCGTCGGCCTTCGCTCGATAGACCTGGCGCAAGACCTCGACGTGGCGGTCGTACTGTCCGTTCGTCAGTAAGCGGTCGATCAGTTGCTGGGCCAGGTTGCCGGAGCCGAAATCGTGGTTGCCCTTGAGGCGTAGGATTGGCGCGACCAGCTCGCGTGGCACGATGCCGTAGCCAGTCTTGAGGCCCGGCGACCAGGGCTTGGAAAACGTCGTCGTGTAGACGACGTATTCGTTGCCGGGATCGAAACTCTTCACGCTCGGCACGTCGTCGCCAGCGAAGCGGAGTTCGCGGTAGGCTGCGTCTTCGAGAACGAGGATGCGGTGCGACGTACTGTAGCGCCGCACGAGGTCCATGAGGTGTCTGCGGCGGGCGAGCGACAGGCTGCGGCCACTGGGGTTCTGGAAGTAATCGACCGTGTAAACGAGCTTCAACCTTGCGATCTCGCCGGATCGCTTGAGCCGTTCCAGGACGTGCTCTAACTCGTCGGTGCGCATCCCCTCGTCGTCCATCGGCACGGCGAGGACGCGCGCCCCGCGGCTGACCAACGTGCCGTGATACACAAAGTACGATGGAGCCTCGGTGATGACGATGTCGCCCGGGCCGATGAGTACCACGCTCAAGAGATAGAGCAATTGCTGCGACCCATTGGTGATAACGACATCGTCGGTCGCGACGTTGAGCCGGGCGGGAGTCGTGGCATCGGACGCTGCGAAACGCTCGACCAGCCTGTGGCGTAGAGGCAGGTAGCCCTGCGTCGTACCGTACTGAAGGGCAGCGCGGGCGTGTTGCGGCAGGGCCATGATCTCCGCAAGCGTGGCCGCGACCTCGGCAGTGGGCAGCGAAGCCTCGTCGACCAGTCCGGCAGCGAGGCTGATGAGGCCGGGGTTCTCCAGGGCCTGCTGCATGAAGTAGCTGATCGGCTGATCGGGCGTCCGATCGGCGGTGGCGGATAGACGGAGCGCAGCCGGCGGCATGACCATACCCTTCGGACGAAACAGAAACGGATTCCGCCCGCACGGCGCGGGCGGAATCCGGAAGAATTACTTGCCCAACACAGCCTGGGCCGCTGCAAGCCGCGCCACCGGCACGCGGAACGGGCTGCACGAGACGTAGTCCAAACCAATGTTGTGGCAGAACACGACGCTCGCTGGGTCGCCGCCGTGTTCGCCGCAAATGCCGATCTTCAACTTGTCGCGTCGCGCACGGCCTCGCTCGACGCCCATTTTCATGAGGACCCCAACGCCATTCTGGTCGATGGTGGCGAACGGGTCCGCGGGTAGTACGTCGGCCTTCTTGGGGTCGGTGTACGCCGAAATGAACGGCCCGTAGTCGTCGCGGCTGATACCGAGCGCAGTCTGCGTCAGGTCGTTGGTGCCGAACGAGAAGAACTCGGCCGCCTCCGCAATCTCGCCGGCCACGATACACGCCCGCGGCAACTCGATCATGGTGCCGACCAGGAAGTCCACGGTCACACCGGTCTCGGCGAAGACCTTTTTCGCCTGCGCGCGGACGATGGCCTCCTGATTGGTCAACTCTTTCTTGAAGCCGACGAGCGGGATCATCACCTCCGGGTGGACTTCGATCCCGGCTTTCTTGACGGCAACGGCCGCCTCGAAGATCGCCCGCGCCTGCATGGCCGTGATCTCCGGATAGACGATGCCGAGCCGGCAGCCGCGGTGACCGAGCATCGGGTTTGCTTCTTCGAGTTCGCTCACCCGCTTGGCGACCGTGTGCGGGTCGATGTTCAGCTTCTCGGCCAACTCCTTCTGGGCGGCGTGGGTATGCGGGAGGAATTCGTGCAGCGGCGGGTCCAGGAGGCGGATCGTCACCGGTTTCCCGGCCATCGCGCGGAATAGCCCTTCGAAGTCGGCGCGTTGGAACGGCAGCATTTTGGCGAGGGCCTTCTCGCGGGCGGCCGTATCCTCGGCCATGATCATCTCGCGCATTTCGAGGATGTGGTCGAAGAACATATGCTCGGTACGGCATAGGCCGATACCTTCGGCTCCGAACGCGATGGCTTCGGCTGCTTGGTCCGGTAAGTCGGCGTTGGTGCGCACGCACAGCTTGCGCTTGGCATCGGCCCAGTCCATCACCATTTGGAAGCGGCGGTAGGTGTCCGACTTCTCCGGATCCAACCGCTTCTTGATGAGGACTTGGACGACCTCGCTCGGCTTCGTGGCGATTTGACCGGCGAACACTTCGCCGGTGAAGCCGTCGAGTGAGATATCGTCGCCCTCCTTGTAGGTGTGGCCCTTTACCTTGACGATGCCGGCTGAGTTATCGACTTCCACATCGCCCGCGCCGACGATGCACACTTTTCCCATTTGTCGGCTGACCAGGGCGGCGTGCGACGAGACGCCCCCAACGGCCGTCAGGATGCCGACGGCCGCCTTCATGCCGCGCAGGTCTTCAGGCGTCGTTTCCTTGCGGACGAGGATGAGTTGCGTATTCGGGTTCGTCCGCTTGGTCGCTTCGGCCATCTGCGGGGAGCAGACGATCCGACCCGTCGCCGCTCCGGGGCCGGCCGGGATGCCCTTCGTCAGCAACTTGCCGTCCTTGACGGCCGCCTGTTTGGCCTTGGCGTCGAACAGGGGCTGGAGCAATTGCGATAGGTCGCCGGCC
>CAZNSL010000059.1:0-12844 GCA_964574975.1 uncultured Alcaligenaceae bacterium
TTCGATTTTTCGACCTGCTTCTCGCGGAAGCGTTTTGCCGGACGTAGTGCAAACACATCGGGCGGATAGGGGCCATCGGTCTTGTAAGGCCCCACCTGCGGCTGTTTCGGACGGCAGTGGCACCAGTTCAGGAACACACTTCCCGGCCACTTCGCGAACAGGACGTAGTCCCAGCCGATGGTACCTTCGTCGACGTACCGGCCTTCGCCGCGACGGCCGAGGCAGCCGCCGCCGATGTAGCCGAGGTAGTCGTGCGGGCCGCGGTCGCAGACGGCGTGTTTCGAGATGCAGGGCGGGTAGCCGGCGCGTTCGGCCGTATGCGGTAACACAGGCACGCGCCAGCCGACGCGCTCTTTCATCTCGCGCTCCGGTCGTTCGTGCCACTCGTGTTTGGCCGGCTCTTCAGCGCGGACGCCGGCGAGGGCGACGGCGGCGACGGCCAACGACAATCGCAATCGCATCGGGCGGCTCCTTCCGCACGGTGGGCGTCTCCGTCATGATCGGCACGCCGTGCGGCCGGCTGAAGCAGAAGAAGTGAAGATGAGTGGGGAGACGAGGAGACAGTCGGAATCTGTCTCCTCGTCTCCCCATCTCCGTCAGCCATTCGGCGTATCGATGAGCGGCTGACGGTTGAACTTCTGGTACGGCAATCGAACGCCGCGGACGAAGGTCTCGTCGGCCCGCAGCAACTGGTCCGGCACGCCGAAGTTGCGCGAGCCGGCAAACGTCACCACGTCGTCCTGGTCGACGCCGTCGCCGGAGATACCGAAGCCGCCGATCAGGAGACTGTTCGACTGCCGGTAAATCGGAGCGGACCCTGGGAAGAAGACGACGCCGTTTTGGTTCTGGACGAAGTTCTGCTGATGGAAGTTCGTGCCGGGGTTGAAGGCGTCGAACCCAAGTGCCGTCTGGAAGGCAATCGCCGGGACCAGCGGGCCGACGTTGCGGCCGGTCACCTGGTCGGAGCCGGGCGTCCCGTAGATCGAGAACGGGCCCGGCGGCGCTTCGTCGATGCCCTCCGGGAAGAACGGCTCGGCCAGGTAGCGGAACGTGCGGTTTGTGAACGCCGTACCGCGCGGCACGCCGACTTCGTCGATCGGTTGGAGTTGGGTCGGATCAGCGTAGTACATGACATTGCGCGCCTTGGCGACGGCCACGTCGATGGAGAACACGGTGGCATCGCGCTGGCGGAACAGGGCGACGATGTTCCCCTGTTGGTCGGCAACGGCGAGAACCATGCGCGTCGCCGAGTCCGTGGGCAGGCGGATAGCCGCGCGGGTTAGGTTCGCCTGGGCGATTCCGGCGCGGACGATGGCTGTGGCCTCCGCGGCCGTAACGCCCACGCCGTCGTGTGGCGTGACCAGCCAGCCCTCGGGAACCTCGGCTCCCGGAGCGAAGATCTGGCCACCCGGTAGCACCTGAGCTCGGAACCCCGTAACGATCCCCTGACCGAGGCTCTGGCCGTTCTCGACGACCTTGCGCGGCCCCTCGGTGCCGTTCGGGCCGATGATGTCCAGCGTGATGCCAACCAGGTCGATACGCTGGAACTCGAACGTAATTGGCAGAATGATGTTGGCCAACGGCGCGATGCCGGCGATCGAACCAATCGGCATCTCCAGACCCGGAGCGCCGCCGACGGCCGCCAGGGCCGCGAACTCGGCCTCCAGCGAACGGTCGGGCTTGGTGCGATCGAACGTGGTCCCGAGCTCGGAGTTTTCCTCGGTCGCGAATCCCGTCCGGCCGGGGTAGAACACGCCGATACCGCCGACGAGTCGCTGGGATGTGCCGTCGTCGGTCTTCTTGAAGATCGGGATGCCGCCGGGCAGGGTAGCGATGCCGCGCGACTGGGCGTTGACGAACGTCCCCGACTGGAAACCGTACGACTCCGGCGGCCGCAGCGATTGACCGGCCGGCACGAACGTTGGGTCGATGTTGAACCGATTCGGCAGGGTGATGTCGTCGATCGTCCCCTTGATGTGGTCCTTGCCGGGATGTTTGATGCTGTCGCGGTTGGTATGCTGGATGGCGAACAGGTCGACTTGCGGCGTGTTCGCGATGCCGGGCGGGAAGTGTCCGCCGGTGTGGACGGGTGCCACGAAACCGGGGCCGCGCAACACCGAATTCAGGTCGGGGATGTTCGGGTTCGAGTTTACCTCGCGCTCGGTGATCGTCGTCTGGCTGAGCGACTCAATGGTGCGCGAGGTCAACGGCGCGGCATCGCTGGCAAAAAACGCGGCCGTGCGAGCCTTGGCGACCGCCCCGTCGATGGCGAACGCGAGTCGAGTTGGGTCGGCAAGGATGCCAGGGTCCACACCGCCTTCGACGCGGACGCCCATGATCGTGCCGTTGCGGTCGACGATGGCGATGATGCCGTCGTTGCTGGCCGTGGCCGCGCTTGCTCGGTCGAGCAGCGTGCTGACCTCACCTGCGTTCAACTGGGTGACGGCGGCCTGCGGCGGCATCGCCATTGGGTCGGGGGCTTGGGTCACGGCGAATGAGACGGTATCGAGCGGGTCGGGAGCGAGCGCGTCGATCGGCTCGACGGAAGCGATCTTGTCCGGTCCCGCCTCGCCGTCGAGCGCATCGATGTTGCCGCGGCCGATCAGGCGGTCGCGGCCGCCGTCCCCTAACATCACGTCGGTGTTCGGACCGCCGCCGAGTTTATCGTTGCCGGTCCCTCCGATCATCTGCGTCGCGCCACCGCCAGCAACGAGAATGTCGCGGCCGGAGCCACCGATCAGGGCCGCTGGTACGGTCACATTGGACGCGATTCGCACCGAGTCGTCGCCAGCCGCGGCGTCAACTCCGATGCCCGTCACGGCGGCTGCCGAAAACTGACCGGACACGACACCGGAGTCGCGGACGACGATTTGTGCGCCCTCTCGGGCGATCGTGATGTGGTCGCGACCGGCTCCACCGAGTACGGTGAGGAAACCCGTCATCGACAGGACCGCGTTGGCGGTCGGCACCGAGCGGTCTTCGAGTAGCTCGATATCGAGTCGGGTCGTTGCTGCCATTGCATCCCCCTCCGTGCGCGAATGGAGCGCGTTACATCCCTAAAGATCGGCAGAGTCCACCCACTTTTTCAGTCGATTTCGCCTCGCGGCCTCGATTCGGTCAAGTCCGCACCTGCCCGCGCGACTCCATTTTCCGATACGACCGACAAACGCCTCAAGGTTTGCCCCGTTGACCGACGATAGGAGGGTGACACGAATTCTTGCGGAGTCGATGCTATGCGGAGCCTATTTCGGTACCGCTGGGCCGCCGCCGGGCTGCTCGCCTGCCTTGGGAGTGCCGCGGCGCAGGAACGCGCTCTGCCGACGACCGTCGTCATCCCGGTCACGCCGCCGCCCGCACCGACTACGCAGCCCGACATGCTCGTCATCCCGGCGACGTTGCCGCCGAATCCCACCGCCGATGCATTCCCGCCACTACCGAACATCCTGCAACGACCGATCGACCCCGCACGACCGGACGCCTTCCCCGAAGGACCGCTGAGTCATACGTTCGGCGGCTATCCGTTCGACCCGCCGCTCGGCTACACCGGCCCATCCGGAATCGCTCCGCGCGTCAAACCGGACAAGGACTTCGTACCGATTGAGGACCGCTGGCGGATTGGCTTCCCGGAATGGGACCGCTACGAGTACGGACCCGAAAAGGCCCGTACCCGCGACTATCCGTACCAGCTCGGCCGGCTGTTCGACCCGTTCAACCAAAACGTCATCAAAGGCGACTACCCGATCATCGGGCAGCACACCTTTCTGAACATCACCGCATCGCAGACATCGATCTTCGAGGGCCGGCAATTGCCGACGCCCACGACGCCGTTCGAGAGTACGGCCCGGCCGTTCCAGGAGGAGTTCTTCGGTCGTCCCGTCCAGTCGATCGCGCAGAACTTTACGAAGCTGTCGTTCGACCTGTTCCACGGCGACGCCTCGTTCAAGCCCGTGGACTGGCGCGTCAAGGTGACACCGATCTTTAACTTCAACACCGTCGATGTCGACGAGTTGGGGATCATCCACCCGGACGTGCGTAAGGGCACCGTCCGCAACAGGTCGTGGTTCACGGTCGAAGAGTATTTCGCCGAAGCCAAGCTGGTCGATCTCAGCCCCGACTACGATTTCGCGTCGGTGCGCATCGGTTCGCAGTTCTTCAACTCCGACTTCCGCAGCTTCATCTTCAGCGACACCAACCGAGCCATTCGCCTGTTCGGGACGCTCAACGCGAACCGCGACCAGTTCAACCTCGTGTATTTTCGCCAGGCCGAGAAAGACACGAACAGCGGTCTGAACACGTTCGAGGACCGGCAGCAGAATATCTTCATCGCCAACTACTACCGGCAGGACTTTATCTGGCCCGGTTACACGGCTCAGGCGAGCATCCACTACAACAACGACCGGCCGGACATCGTGTTCGACGACAACCGCTTCCTGGTGCGGCCGGACCCGACCGGTGTGTTCCAGCCGCACTCGATCAATGCCGCCTACCTCGGCTGGACCGGCGACGGCCACATCGGCCGCTACAACATCACCCACGCCGTCTACTGGGCGCTCGGCCGCGACTCGCTCAACCCGATCGCGAACAAGCCGCAGGTGATCAACGGCCAAATGGCGGCGCTCGAATTGAGCTACGACCGCGACTGGGCGCGTTTCCGCGGGTCGTTCTTCTACTCGTCGGGCGACAACAACCCGAACAACCGCCGGGCGACCGGTTTCGACTCGATCCTCGACAACCCGAACTTCGCCGGTGGCGAGTTTAGCTTTTGGCAGCGGCAGGCCATCGGCCTGTTCGGCGTCAACCTGGTGCAGCGCCAGAGCCTGATCCCGGATCTGCGATCGAGCAAGATTCAGGGCCAGTCGAACTTCGTCAACCCTGGACTGAACCTGTTCAACGCCGGCTTCGACGCGGACATCACGCCGAAACTGAAGATGATCAACAACGCCAACTTCCTGATGTTCGACAAGACGGCGGTACTGGAGACGTTCACGTTCGACGGCAACCTCAGCCGCGAGATCGGCGTGGACCTGTCCGTCGGCTTCGAGTACCGGCCGCTCTTGTCGAACAACGTGATCTTCACCTACGGTGTTTCGTCGTTGATCCCGGGCCGTGGCTTCCGGGAACTCTACAATCGCTTGGGTAAGGACGTGGACACGCTCTTCGCGGGCTTCGTGGAGATGAACCTGACGTTCTGACGCGAACACGACGAACGCCTGTCGATGGGATACGGCGGGCGTCCGCGTCATTTCCCGGCACTGCCGAGCCAGGTCGCCAGTGCGGTGAGTACCTCTGGCGTCGGCACCGGCAGGCGTAGGTACGGTTCGCCCGTCGCCTCGTCGCGCCCGATCAGCGACGGCCGGCCCGGTTCCGAGGGCTGCGTCAGCCGCTGTACTAACGTTTGTGCCGCGGCGGCGAGCATCGACCACGGATCGTCCGCCTTCGCTGGCACGGGCGGGCGCTCCGGGGCGACCGGTTCTTCGACCAATTCGATCGGGATCGATGTCGTCGCTTTCTCGACCGTTTCCATGAAGCGCGTCAGTCGGCTGCCGCCGAGAGAGACTTCCGTCGCGCCGCCATCCAGCACGCCCGCGAACAGGCCGCGCTTGAAGTTGAGGAGCGACATCATCCCCTCTTCGATGGTGCCTTGCGCGACAAAGTTGACGACGCGAACGGCACGCTTCTGACCCAGACGGTGGACGCGGCCGATGCGCTGTTCCAGTACCGCCGGGTTCCAGGGCAAATCGACGTTGATCACGGCCGATGCCCATTGCAGGTTCAGCCCGACGCCGCCGGCGTCGGTGCTGAGGAATAGTCGACATTTCGCGTCGTCGCGGAATCGTTCGACGAGGTCCTTTCGTTTCGACCCGGGCGCGCCGCCATGGAACAGGACGTGATCCCAGCCGCGCGTGCGCAGGCGACGCACCAGAAGTTCGTGCATCCGGAGCCATTGGCTGAACACGACGACCTTCACCTCGGGCTGTTCCAGCATCTCGCCGAGGAGGGTCATCAGTTCGTCGGCCTTCACGCCGTGGTCGGCCACGGGGTCGAGCAGATAGCTCGAATCGCAGCTCATGCGCATGTTCTGCAAGGCGATCATGAGCATTCGCTGGTCGCGTTCGGAGAGGAAGCGGTACTTACGCCACTTCTGCACGATGCGTGCAACGATTTCGCGGTTCTCTTCGTGTAGGTCGCGCTGCCGCGGTGTCATGGCGACGACGAGGTGTTGATCGACGCGTTCCGGTAGTTGGCCGAGGACTTGTGCTTTCTGCCGGCGGACCAGGATCGGCGCGAGCGATTGGCCGAGCTTATCGAGATCGCGGTAGCCGACGACTTTACCGAAGGAATCGCGGACCTGGTGAGCGTCGAGCAAACGGAAGGTCGGTCCGAGGCGGAAGCGATCGACGAATTGCACGATCGACACGAGTTCTTCGAGGCGGTTCTCCAAGGGCGTTCCGGTCAGGACGACCGCATACGGGGCGGCGATTTTCTTGACGCTGCGGGCCGTGCGGGTCTGCCAGTTCTTGATCCGCTGGGCTTCGTCGAGGACGACCAGGTCCGGCGACCACGCTTCGATCAACGGCAAGTCGCGGTAAACCGTGTCGTAATTGATCACCTTGAAGAACGACTCCCGTTCGAATGCCACCCGGCGGGCCGGGGCCATGCCATTGACGACGACGACATCGCGGCCGGTGAACCGTTCGATTTCGCTCTGCCACTGGTGCTTCAAGGAGGTGGGGCAAACGATGAGGACGCGACCGACTCCGAAGTGCCTGGCGTAGATTTCCGCCGCGGCGATGGCCTGGACGGTTTTGCCCAGTCCCATTTCGTCGCCGATGAGGCAACGCCCGGCTTTGACCGCAAAGAGCGTCCCCTCGCGCTGGTAGTCGTAGAGATCGACGTTGAGAAGGTTTTTCCATGCAGCGCTGCGTATTCCACGCGGGAAGAGTTCGACAAGTTTGGCGGCACGCCTCTCGGTATCGCGCACCTCGGCGACGAACGCCAACACATCGTCCTGGACGCGCAAGTCCGGCTCGAGTTCGGCAGCGCGCGACAGGAATGAGTCGAAGTCGGCGAAGTCGCCGGTGAGGGCGTCGGCTGCGAGTCGTTCGAGTTCGGGCGGACAGTCGTTGCCGGCACGGAACCGCACTTCGCGGCGCGCTCCGTAGTGCAGGTAGACTTCACTCTGTGGCGGCGCGTAACCGTTACGCAGCGCCTTCGCCCCGTTTCGGCGACGTTCGAGGACGCCAAGTACGAACTCGATGTGCTTGCAGGTTCCGAGCGTATTCGTGGCAAAGTCGCCGCAGGTGCAGGCGTTGTCGCCAACGGCCGCTCCGCGCACCGTCACGCGATAGGTGTTACCGCTTTCCGGGTTGTTGACGGCAAACTCGGAGAATACCGGGTCGTCGCCGAGGTTGCGGAGACGGAACTTCTGTTCGCGGCCGAAATGCCGCCGCAGTTCGACTTGCCAGTCTTCGAGCGAAAGGTTGTCCGGCTTTTGGAGGCGGGACAACTTTGCCTTTCGCGGAGGATTCGTCGGCATCGTTCGTCTCACCAGGATCAACGAGAACTACGGCTCCTACAACCGAGGATTGGCCTCGTTACGGGTTCGGGAACCAGTTCATATACGCACCGTAGATCAGGATGAAGTCGTAAGTCCCGTGGACGATTGCCGAGGTCGTGGTATTCGAGTACTTGCGGATGACGCCCAGGATCATTCCAATGATGAACACCGACAGGAGGCCGTCCCAATTGTATTGGAGGGCGTGCATCGCCGTGAACAGCAAGTTCGACAGCAGGATGCCGAGTCGCGGCTGCAACACGCCTCGGGCGAACAATTCCTCCCCGAGACCGGCCGAGACGCCGATGGCGACGGCACCCGCGGGGTTGATCACCGCCTTCATCAGATCTTCGAACGCCTTCACATCGGTCTTCGGCCAGCCGTAACGGTCCCAGACCCAAGTTGTCGCCGGATCGACGCCGTACGTCATCACGCCTACGAGCGCTACCGCTGCGAACAATCCGAAGGCGACTTGGGGGATCGAAGGCACGACCAGCCCGACGCGCCGTAGTGCCTCGCCGAAGGTGCGGTAGAGTGGAAAGCCGACCGCCAGGAGCGCACAAGGTACCAGCCACGCGAGGCCGAATAGGTTGTCGATCGATTGGTCCTGCTTGCCGAATTCCTTGAAGGCATCCGTCGACTTGAAGTTGTTGACGAACGTCAGCAGCGGCGGCTCGTGGAGAATCATGAGGGGAACTGCAAGTGCGACCGTCATGGCGACGACCGTGGCCAGGGCCGTGCCGTGAACGAAGGAATCCGGGTCGATCGGTAGGACCCTAGCGACGAGCTTCCGCACGGACGGTAGGTAGGCGATCACGCCCAGCAATACGGCGGAGAGCGCTCCGAGGGTGATCACGGCCAACTCACCGGCCGCCGCCGGTGGAAACAGCTTCTCGATCGCGGGTGGCCCCTTCTGGGGCTTTTGCATACCTTCAAACGCCTGAGCATCGATCAAGCCCATCGCGGAAATGCCCACAGCGGATATGCACACCATGCCGACGAGGAGCAGCCAATAAAAGACAGTCAGCATCTTGAACTCGGGCCGGTGTTCGCCGGGGTAGGCCAACAGCGCCAATAGCAGGAACGGCAACGACTGGAGGCCAGCAGACCCGAACCGCGTTGCATACACACCGTACGGCTCGCCGAAGACGATACCTACGACGAATAGGCCGACAAAGCTGACGGCTCCGGCCCCGAGGATCGACCAAAACAACACCAGTCGCTTGGAGCCGTCGTCGAGGACCGGCGGAATGTCATCGACTGGTATGGCATTGGGATAGTAGTCGGCCGGCCGCGCCACCGATGCCTCGTCGTCGGGAAGGGGTGGGGGGAGCGGCTGGTCGTTCATCGGAATCCTCTACGTTCGGACGGCGGGTTGCGACCAACACCAATATAGCTCTAACGGGGCATTGGCGGCGGTGCCTGGGGCGGAACCGTCACAGCGAATTCCACAGTGCGAGCTTGGTAGGCGGCACGGATCGTGGCCTTCCCACGCCGCACAGCGGTGACGCGGCCGCCAGCCGTAACGGTTGCCACGTTCGGATCGGTCGAATCGAATCGCGTCAGCCAGGTTACGTCGCGCCAGATGCCGGGTGCGAACTCGGCACGGGCGAGAAGTTGCTGACTTTCGCCGACACGCAACGAGCGAGCTTCCGGGAAGAGTTCGATCCGGCGGGCCACGACTTCGCCTGCTTTCGGCCCCGGCGCGCCGGCTTCCAACCACGATCGAAGGAGGGCGTACTCGTACCCGTTCGGACGAACGAGCGAGCCGCCTTCGTGGGTCGTTCGGCCAGTAGCCTTCCGCAGCAGGAGACTCTCATCGGTACCCAACCCGATGGCCCGCCGTGCCCCGAGCGCGCGAGTCAACCAACGGTGGTCCAGTTCTGGAGCTTCGCCGTGAATCGACAGCCTGAACCCGTTTCGGCCCTCAGGCGCGGCATGGCAGGTGGCCTGGTTGCATCCGAGACGCGTTAACAGGGGGATCACGTGATTGACGAAGGAAGGTGGCTCCGACGCGGAGCCGTTAGCGACGGTGACCGGCAATTCGGCTACCACTCCGGCAACAGTGACCGTTACGACCGTTTCGCCGTATGCCGCAGCGTGGACCTCGCCGGACTTGGTCGTCGTGCAAACGCGCGCCTGTTCCGCGACGAACGTCGCTTCGCGCGTCGCATCGCGTCGTCGGCCGCCTTGGATGACCGTCACCAGGACGCTGTGCCGGTCACCGGGACCGGCCAGATCGAGGCTGGGCGGATGGAGTTCGATGATCGGCGGTCCAGCCCACACCGGCACGGCAGCTACGGCAATAGTACAGAATGCACAGAGGCGGCACATGCGGTCATCCCAGGCGGACCAATCCCGAGGTGGTCACACCTAGCCTACCCGTTCGATGACTCACACGCAATGACCTTGGCGCGACCCGAATGACAGTTCAACAATTCGATAAGCAAGCGGCCCGGCTCAAACGAGCCGGGCCGCGGTAGTTGCAGTGAAAAGAGAGCCCCGAGTACCCAGAACCGTCGCCCAGTCAGCTCCGTGCCCCGAGGCTCTCGGACGAGATTATGCTGTCGGGATCGCGCCGTCGCAATCCGTATCAGTACGGATTTTGCGGAATCCCGGACGCGTAGCGATTCACTTCACGAGCTTCCGTTCGACCGCGAATCGGATCAGCTCTTTTTGGTTCCGAAGGCCGAACTTTCGCATCATGTTCGCCCGGTGACTCTCGACCGTGCGTGGGCTGATGAACAGCCGTTCGGCCACGTCATTGCCCGTCAGACCCTCGGCCGTCAACTGAAGGACTTCGCGCTCGCGGGCAGTCAACAGGTCGAACGGGTCCTTGTTGCTGCGGCCGGAAAGGATGTCCTCGGTGATTGGCGGACTGAGGTAGCGCTGCCCTTCGGCAGCGGCTCGAACGGCCTGAAGCAGTTCGTCGCCGCCAGCCTCTTTCGCGACGTAGGCGTCCACGCCAGCGCGCATTGCCTCGCGCACGTATGCCGGGTCGGAGTGCATCGACAAGATGACGATTCGCACCTCCGGCATCCGCTTGCGGAGTTGGCGGGCCGCTTCGAGGCCACTGGTCCCCGGCATCATCAGGTCGAGGACGACGACGGCCGGCTTGTGTTGCAGAGCGAGTTTTATGGCGTTCGTGCCATCGGCGGCTTCACCGACCAATTCGATGTCGGGTGCGGTGCCGAGGATCGCGCGCAAACCTTGTCGCACGATCGGGTGGTCGTCGGCTAGCAGGACTGTTAGGGCCATTGCTCTGTCTCGGTGAGGGGTGGGGGAGTGCTATTGCCAGGGAGTCGGGCCGTCACGCGCGTGCCGGCACTAGGTGCAGATTCCAGGGTCAGGGTTCCACCCAAAAGTTCGGCTCGCTCGCGCATGCCGCTCAGACCGCCGGTGCCGGGAGGCGACTGCGTTGGGTCGAAGCCGCAACCGTTGTCGTCGATTTCCACGGCCAGGCCAGCGGCATCGCCCGAAAGACGTACACAGACTGTGTCGGCGGACGCGTGTCGAGCCGCGTTGGTCAGCGCTTCCTGCACGATGCGATAGGCGGCGGTCTCGACTTCCGGTGGGTAACGGTCGATTCGGCCCGCGTTCAACTCGACGGCAAGGCCCGTCTGGGCCGAGAATCGGCTCACCAGCCAGTCGAGGGCCGGCCGGAGGCCGAGGTCGTCGAGCAGGCTCGGCCGCAGACCCTGCGATAACTCGCGCACCTGGGCTGTGAGTTCGCGGACCAAGGTACGGGTTTCCGCGAGTCGTTCGGGGATTTCGGCCGGTGTCGCTTTGGCCGCGGCGTCCAGGCGGAAGCTCAGACCAGTTAGCAGTTGGCCGATCTCGTCGTGCAACTCGCGGGCGAGTCGGCGGCGCTCTTGTTCCTGGACGGCGAGCAACCGGCGGCTTAGCTTTTGGAGTCGGTCGGAGGTTTCGCGCAGTGCGAGTTCAGCTCGCTTGCGGTCGGAGATGTCGGTGGTGGTGCCGGCGACGCGCAGGATGGCACCACTCGGGTCGCGCGCCGCCCGACCGCACGACAGCGCCCAGCGCTCAGTACCATAAGCATCGGTGAAGCGGTATTCGCACCGGAACTCCGCGAGTGTGCCATCGAAGTGGGCACGGGTCGCGGCGGTCAGGCGTTCGAGGTCGTCGGGGTGGACGCGGCGGAGCCACGCCTTGCCGTCGTCGGCGGCACCATCGAGCGGACCGCCCCATAATTCCGTGAGAAAAGGATCGGCCTCAAACCGACCGCTGACCAAGTCGTGCGACCAGACACCGACACGGCCGGCCCGCGTGGCCAACTCGTAGCGTTCGCGGGCCGCCGCCAGTTCTTGCTCGGCCCGCTTGCGGTCGGAGATGTCGAACCACGCGCCAACTGCCCCGGTCGGCTCGCCCGCGGTGTTGCGTAACAAAGTAACGTGGTCGCGGATCCAGAGGTAATGGCCATCTTTGGCCCGGAGTCGGTACTCCTGCGTCACCCGGCCCTCGGCGAACAGACGGTCGTGGTTGGCGATCGCTTGGGGCGCGTCGTCCGGATGGATGTTCGCGCTCCACCAACCGGGAGCCAGCAGCTCGACCGCATCGTACCCGAGCGCCTCGGGGATGTTGTCGCTGACCCATTCGCCAACGAACGCACCATCCTCCCAGCGCGCTTGATACAGGAACGTGGGATCCGCCCTGCGAAACCGTCGGAGCTTCGACGTCGGCGACTCGGCGGGTGGGCGGAGTTGGCTCACGGACCGGTCCCCCGCGGGTGACCGGGCGTCGGCGGCGTCATAGTCAGGTTTTTGACGAGGAACGCCCACTGGTCAGCGACCTCCTCGATGACCTTCGAGGTCGGCTTGCCTGCTCCGTGGCCGGCCCGCGTTTCGATTCGTGCCAGCACTGGGGCTGGTCCCGCCTGACAATACTGAAGTTGGGCAATGAACTTGAAGCTATGGCCGGGCACCACGCGGTCGTCGGTGTCGGCCGTCGTCACCAGCGTTGCCGGGTAGTTTACGCCGGGCCGAAGATTATGATAGGGCGAATAGGCATAAAGTGCGCGAAACTCTTCCGGGTTTTCCGACGAGCCGTAGTCGTCGACCCAGTACCGGCCGGCAGTCCGGGTATGAAAGCGCAACATGTCCATGACGCCGACGGCCGGCAGGCAAGCACCGAACAGGTCGGGCCGTTGCGTCATGACGGCACCAACGAGCAGGCCGCCGTTCGACCCGCCCTGCACGGCGAGTTTGGCGGGTTTCGTGTAGCCTTCCTTGCACAGCCACTCGGCGCAGGCGATGCAGTCGTCGAAGACGT
>CAZNSL010000060.1:0-12844 GCA_964574975.1 uncultured Alcaligenaceae bacterium
GGTAATGCGGGTCGTAATTCGGGCCGGCCATCGTTCCCCGCGGCGGAAGTTTGGTATGCTGGACGGCAACGCTACCCCTTATCGTAGAGGCCGGGCGATGGTTTTTTCTACGGCACCCTCCTACGACGCCCTCGCCACCTTCTGCAGGATGACGCGGCACAGCCTGCAAGCTGGCCTATCGCTGGTGGACGTGTTCCGCCAGCAAGCTCGCCGGGCCCCGCTGGCACTTCGGCCAACGGTCGAACGCATCGGCAGCCGGTTGGAAACAGGCGACGCCCTCGAAGACGCGCTCCAAGCCGAAGGCAGCAACCTCCCACACCTGTTCGTGTCGATGGCCGTCGTCGGCGAGCAAACGGGCAACATGCCGGAGGTGTTCGGCGAACTCGAGCGCTACTACGCTCTCCAGTCGCGGCTCCGCAAGCAATTCCTAGCGGACATCACTTGGCCGATCATCCAGTTCGTCGCCGCGACGTTCGTGCTGTCGGCAATGATCCTGATCCTCGGCCTGATCGCGCCATCGCCCGGCCAAGCGTTCGACCCGCTCGGCTTCGGCACCGGCCCGATGGCAGCCGCGACGTTCTTCTTCGGTATCTGGGGCACGGTGCTGGCCGTATTCATCGGTTACAAGATGCTGTCCCACGCTTCGAAGCAAAAGGCCGCTGTCGACCGAATTCTGCTGCGGGTGCCGGCGCTAGGGCCGTGCCTGGAGGCCCTCGCCCTCGGCCGCTTCTGCCTCGCACTTCGGCTCACGATGGGCGCGGGTCTCAAGGTACGGCCGTCGCTGAAGCGTAGTCTGGACGCGACCGGCAACGCTGCTTATCCGGCCACCTACGAGCGTGCGGCCGAGGTCTTGCGCCGCGGCGACGACCTGCACACGAGCCTCGAAGCGTGCCAGATTTTTCCGCACGACTTCCTGAATATCGTCGCCAGTGCCGAAGAAGGCGGCCGCGTGCCGGAAGCCATGGAGCAGCAGGCCGATTACTACGCCGAGGAGTCGTCGCGGCGCATGGCGACGCTAACGAAGGTCGCCGGTTTTGGCGTCTGGTTGCTAGTGGCCATCATCCTGATCTTCGCCATCTTCCGCATCGCGCTAACGTACATCGGAATGATCGACAAGGCGGCAAGCGGCAACCTCAACTTCTAGTGCGGGCGCGTCGGGTCCGCGCGTTCGATGACGGCGATGTCGCATAGTCCCCAGGGCGTATCGCCGACTACGGCCGTCAGCCACGCCGGGCCAGGTAACCGGCGTCGGAACGATACCTCGCGCGTCACCCGTAGATCCGGCGGCAGGGCAAACTTAAACGCCTCCAACGAATGCCGGTGGGTGAATAGCACGACCGTACGCGGCCGCTCCCGCAGGTCGGCGACGAGCAAGTGGGCGAACTTGCTCCGCGTCGGTCGCACGTCGTCCCGACCCAGATAGAACGCGACTGAGTCCACATTGCGCGGATACGCGCAAACCGGCACCTTCGGATCGCCGCACAGTTCGCGGACGACCGTCTCTGGCGGCCCCAACGGTGAGCGCTGCCAAGCGTACCATGGCAGCACAACGGCGTTCACGGTCAGGACGAGCGCGAACCACGACCAGAACGCCCATCGGTGTAGAGTGGTTGGCACGACCGAATAGCCGAGGGCCAGGCACAAGACTGGGAACGCCGGGAGGACGTAGGTCGGTAGCTTGCTGCCGGAGAGCGAAAAGAACGCGACGCACCAGACGCCGGCCGTCAGCATGTACGCCAACCCCGGCGTGCGCCAGTCGGCTGACGCGGCATCACCCGACAAGATGCGGCGGACGAAGCCCCACAGCAACAGCGTTCCGGGAAACAACCCACCGACGACGACCGGAATGTAATACCAAACCGGTTCGAGGTGGTCGAAGGGTGCGAGGAATCGCGCGGCGTTGTGCTTGAGGAAGAAGTACGCCCCGAACTCCGGATGCTGCCACCAGACCGCGACGTACCACGGTAGGTTGAGGGCCAGCACGACCGCGACGAATCGCCACCCGAAATCGGCCACGTGGAGTGACTCGCCACTCAGCCAGCGGTGCAACAGGATCGGCGGCACGACCAGGACGATTGCGACAGGGCCTTTCGTCAACACGCCAAGGCCACAAGCGATGGCGCAAAGCCACCACATGCCGCCGTTGCCGCGCGTCGGTTTCGCCAGGATACCGAGCGTTACCCACACAGCGAGGAGACCGTCGAGGATGAGCAACCGTCCCATGACCGCGAATGCGGGCGTCGCGCATAAGAGCAACGCCCCTCGGAAAGCGGCGCGCTCGCCGACGAACCGCCGGCCGAGCAGATACGTCGCCAGGATCGTCGCATGAACGGCGAGGGCCGGTACGAGTCGAGCCGCCCACACGTGGACGCCGAATAGCTTGTACGACGCCACGACGAGCCAGTACAGAAGCGGTGGCTTGTCGAGGTATGCCTCGCCCTGGAGCAACGGCACGACCCACTCGTTGGCCGCCAGCATCTCGCGCGCGATTTCGGCGTAACGGCCTTCGTCCGGTTCGAGCAATCGAAACGCCATCCACGGGTACGACAGGACCGCCGGCAACACGACCAGTAGCGCCAGCGACTTGGCCCGGAGATTTGTGTCCACGGGTGCCCGACTTGCGAACAGGACGCGGCCCCACAGCATCCGCACGCACGGCAGGAGCGCGGCGGGCCAAACGGCGGGGCGCACGGCGGACATCGACATGGCGGCTTCCTGCGCTGGGCGGGCGACGCGGCATTGTGCCGGAAACCGCCCGCGCCGGTCAATGCGGGATGGCACCTGCTATCATGACATCGCCGTCTGTCCTTCGAGGATATCCCATGCGAAGTGTCCTCCTGGCCGTTTTCGCGTTCGCAACCACCGCGAGCGCCCAATGGCAACCCACCGTCGACAAGGCCACCGCGTATCTCAAATCGGCGCAGGAACCCAAAGGGTCGTGGAGCAGCGCCCGCAGCCCCGGCATCACGGGCATCGTCGTCACAGGGCTACTCCGCACTGGTACCGGTGCCGACCGCGAGCCGGTCGCCAAAGGGTTGTCCTACATCGAGTCGCTGGTTAACGAAAAAGCCGGTCACATCGCCGGGGCCGACCCGAAACCGCAACTCCTCAACTACGTCACCAGCATCAACGTCATGGCTCTGCAAGCGGCCGGGCGAGCGGATCGCTACCGCAAAATCGTCGGCGACGCGGCGGAGTTCCTCAAGAAGCTTCAGTTCGACGAAGGCGATGGTAAGTCGCCGGACGACGCCTACTACGGCGGGGCCGGCTACGATAGCAAGTCCCGGCCCGATCTGTCGAACACGCAAATGTTCCTCGACGCCCTGAAAGCGGCCGGCGTGCCGCAGGACGATCCGGCCTTTCGCCGAGCGGCCGTGTTCGTGAGCCGCTGCCAGAACTTCAAGAGCGAACACAACGACCAGCCGTGGGCCGGCAAGATCGACGACGGCAGCTTCATCTATTCCGCGGCCGGCGGCGGCTCGACCAAGACGGACACACCAGAACTGCGCGGCTACGGAAGCATGACCTACGCCGGCGTCAAGGCGATGATCTACTGCGGCATCTCGAAGGACGACCCACGCATGAAAAAGGCCGTCGAGTGGCTGCGAACGCACTACACCGTGGACGCCAACCCCGGCATGCCAGAGCCGCTCAAGCATCGCGGACTGTACTACTACTACGCCACGATGGCCAAGACACTGCATGCCCTCGGCGACGACACGTTCGTCGACGCGAAAGGCGTTAAGCACGACTGGAGGCAGGAACTGACGGCGGCCCTGGCGAAGCGTCAACGGCCCGACGGCTCGTGGGTCAACGAGACGGATCGCTGGATGGAGGGCGATCCGAACCTCGTGACCGGGTACGCCCTGCTGGCGCTGTCGTACTGCAAGAAGTAACGGCGTCTCCGGAGCGCTCATGCCGATACACGGGTTCCTGCGCGTCGCCGCCCTCGTGCCGCCCTTGCGCGTGGCCGACTGCGCGTTCAACGCCGACCAGACGCTCTCACTCCTCGAACGGGCAGGGTTCGAAGGCGTCGAATTGGCCGTCTGCCCGGAAATGGGGCTGACCGGCTACACCTGCGGCGACCTGTTCCACCTCGCCCCGCTCCAACGTGCCGCAGTCGTCGAGCTCGAACGGCTCGCCGAACGGGCCGCTCGCGTCTTTCGTGGCCTGGTGTGTGTCGGCCTGCCGGTCGTGGTCGATGATCGGGTCTTCAACTGCGCGGCCGTGTTGCACCAGGGCCGTATTCTCGGCGTCGTGCCAAAGTCGTACCTGCCGAACTACAAGGAGTTTTACGACGCTCGCTATTTCGCTCCCGCGGCGAACGCCACGCGCGACTCGGTGATCTTGCCCAGCAGAGAGCGCGTGCCGTTCGGCACCGACTTGTTGTTCGCGGACGAGGTATCCGGTGTCGTGATCGGCGTCGAAATATGCGAGGACTTGTGGACGCCGGCCCCTCCGTCGAGTTTCCAGGCGCTGGCCGGGGCGAACGTCCTGTGCAACCTGTCGGCATCGAATGAGCTGATCGGCAAGGCAAACTACCGCCGGCAACTCGTCGAGCAACAATCGGCGCGTTGCATCGCCGGCTACGTCTACGCCTCCAGCGGCGTCCACGAATCGACGACCGACCTCGTGTTCGGCGGCCATTGCCTCATCGGAGAAAACGGCTCACTTATCGCCGAGAGCGAGCGCTTCCGTCGCGACCCGACACTGACCGCAGTCGATCTGGACCTCGGCCGCCTCCGTACCGACCGCCTGCGGACGACGACATTTGCCGAGTACAGCCTGTACGCGGGTGTCAATCGAACCTTCCGCCGCATCCCGTTCGCGCTCGACGCCTGCCCGCCGGATCGGCCGTTGAAGCGCACCGTGATTGCTCACCCGTTCGTGCCGTCCGGCGCGGGCGAACTGCGCGAGCGGTGCGACGAGATCTTCCACACGCAAGTGGCCGGCCTCGCCAAGCGACTCGAACGAGTTGGCTCGCCGCACGTCACCATCGGCGTCTCCGGCGGCCTCGACTCGACGCTGGCGCTATTGGTCGCTTGTAAGACCTGTGACACACTCGGTCAGCCGCGGACGAAGGTTCACGGTTTCACCCTGCCCGGCTTCGGCACGACTTCACGCACCAAGTCGAACGCCCACGCGCTGATGCGGCAACTCGGCACCACTGCACGCGAAATCGACATCCGCCCACTATGCTTGGCCGAGTGGCAGGCGCTCGGCCACAAGCCGTTCGGTATCGACCTCACCGGCCTGAACGTGGACGCACTGACGGCCAAGCTTCGGCAACTCCCCGCGGATCGACGTAGCGATTTAGTGTTCGAGAACGTTCAGGCACGGGTGCGGACGAACCTGCTCATGAACGCCGGATTCGTCCTGGGCACCGGCGATGTATCGGAGCTGGCGCTCGGATGGTGTACCTACAACGGCGACCACATGAGTATGTACAACGTCAACGTCAGCGTGCCGAAAACGCTGGTCAAGTTCCTCGTCGCCTGGGCGGCCGAAAACGAGTTCGAGGGCGAGGCCCGGGCGACGCTGCGAGATATCGTTGCCACGGAGATTTCGCCGGAACTGTTACCCGCCGACGCGGCCGGCGCTTCACAATCGACCGAGGGAACCATCGGTCCATACGAACTGCACGATTTCTTCCTGTACCACATGATCCGCGGCGGCGCGACGCCAACGAAGGTGCTGTACCTGGCGCGGCACGCGAAGTTCGACCGCGACTACCCACCGGAGCGCGTCCGGCACTGGCTGGGCGTATTCGTGCGGCGCTTCTTCGCCAACCAGTTCAAGCGGTCGTGCCTGCCGGACGGGCCGAAAGTCGGCACGGTAAGCCTATCGCCGCGCGGCGACTGGCGGATGCCATCCGATGCCGTCGCCGCCGCGTGGCTCGGCGAATTGGAATAATACCATCAGCCGTGTTCGAAACAGACGTATGACCGCGCAAACGGTCGCCACGGTCATTGGCGCGGTCCCGCGTTCCCCCTCCCTGGCGGACGGAGCGGGAAAAGGTCGGCGTCTGACGCGATGTCCGCTGGGACGCGGCGGTAGACCATTTGCCGGCCGATAAAGTCGGTTTCGAGCGTATTTGCGTCCGGCGTGCGGACGGAGAACCCCTCCGGCACCTCGTCTGAGTTCAGGCTGATCGCCCGTTTGAGGCGATCGAGGTAGTCCGTCACGGGACGCGTGATTGCAAGGCGTCCGCCGCGGACAACCCACCAATCGCGGAACCCCCGTTCGACGGGGACGGCGATGTCGCCCCGGTGAAGGAACTTGGCCTGAAACGAACGATCTGGGGTAAACTCGAGGATGGCGAGCGTCTCACCGTTGTTCCCGACCGCCGCGTACCAGCGGCCCTCTAACTTCCGCTCTTCCGGGTTAAGCCGCTCGGCCCATAGGACGAACCCGACGGCTAACATAACGCCGCCGGCAAGACCGACACCAACGCCGCGCATCAGCTCACTTAACGCCCGGCGTGTCGGGCTGGCGGCCTTGGCCGTTGACCGGGGCCGCGCGGTTGGCCCACGGTCAGGTGGACGCCGCCCCCACAGCGTGCGCTTCCACCCTGGGAAGATCCGAGAGGTATCGGCCGGCAGGTCGATGGCACTGAAATCGTCGGCGCTTTCCCCCGGCCCGGCCTTCAGCCAACCCGCTTCGATGCATCCCGCGACGATGGCACCGACATCTTCCGCACGCTGCAACCCCCATGCGGAAAGGACTGCGGCCGCCCGCTGCGGGTTGCCGAACATGCAAACCACATGCCGGGGAATGTACTGGCAAAGCTCCCGAGCCGAAACGTGGCGGTCGCCGGCTCGTCCATCAACCGGACGCGCCTCCGGCCCGGCATCCGGTGCCGCCTTCGCCGCAGCATTCCGTGCCGACACGACGAAGAAAACCGCATCGATCGAGTAACCGGTCTTGGCGGCGATCTGTTCCAGTTCGAGTCGGCCTGTGGCGTTCAGGCCTGTCCAGTGAAGGACCGGCTCGGTCGCATGTTTGTCCCGCCCCGTCTGAACGACACGGGCAGCGATGGCGATTCCGGATTCGGCCTTTTCCCAGGACCACGGCCGTCTTTGGAATAAGACCTCGCACTCGCCATACACGTCCAACAACCCTTCGACGAACCGCATCGCCTGAATCACTACGTTGACGCGCTGACCGTCGGCCTGTTCGGCGTCCGCAAATGCCAGGTCACGCCAATACGGGTGAGTCGTGACCGCCCGGATCACGCCGACGTTGAGCGGCTCCGTCCGTGCCCATTGCACGACGCTGGAGATTGCGCGGAACCAGGTCAAGAGGATCTTCGCACCTATCACGATGCTCGCCAGCGCGATAAACGGACCGGGCCACCTCGATTCGCGTCCTGGGTAATGCGTCCAGAGCCAACTGATGCCGAACGCGATCAACCCGACGCCGCCGATCCAGTAAAGCCAGGGCTTGTAGTTCCGGGCGTCCACCTGCAACTGCGCCCAGTAGCCGTAGGGCCGGGGGATCGGGTGCAAGTATCGGAGCAGCGTGGGGGCCGGCATGGGGGTCGTCCACCCGGCAACGGTCGTCAAGTTCTCGGCGGCGTTGGTATCCACCTGCGGTATCCCCAAAAGTTGTTGTGCCCCGACAGATGGCTCTCCCGTACGTCTTTCAGGCTTTTCCTACAGCGCCAAGTCGTTGTCGCCTGCACGACGCGTATGTCGAACGCCGCAGCGGGTCGCTATGTTGACCGAACCGCCCCATCTGCAAGGAGCCGCCGATGTCCCCTGTCATATTCGTAGCACTCGCACTTGCCGCCGATCCGTTCCCCTACCAGGAGGTTACCCTCGACAACGGCCTGAAGGTCTTGTCGCTCGAAGATCGCTCCGCACCTGTTGTCGCGGTCCACCTGTGGTATCACGTTGGGTCGAAGGACGAGGCAATCGGACGGCAGGGGTTCGCCCATATGTTCGAACACATGATGTTCCGCGGCACCGACCGCCTCGGGCCGGAGGATCACTTCAAGTACATCCGTCGCGTCGGCGGCGACTGCAACGCCTACACCGCGTTCGACCAGACCGTATACGTGCAAGAGTTGCCGGCGAACCAACTCGAACTCGCCCTGTGGCTCGAAGCCGAACGCATGGCGTTCCTCAAAGTCGACCAGGTGGGTTACGACACCGAGCGCAAGGTCGTCGAGGAGGAACGCCGCCTGGGGCTGAATCAGCCATACGGTTCGCTCCCGGAAAAGGCGTTGGCCGAGCTATTCCCAAACCGTGCCTACGCCTGGAGCCCGATCGGCAACATCGCCCACCTGCGAGCCGCGTCGGTGCAGGACCTGCGCGACTTTTGGGCGCGCTACTACGTGCCGAACAATGCCACGCTCGTCGTCGTTGGCGCGGTCAAGCACGCCGACGTGCAACGGCTGGCGAAGAAGTACTTCGGCTGGATGCCGCGCGAGAAAGAGCCGCCGCGGGTCGCGCTGCCTCCGCCGGGACCGTTCGCCGGACGGACGGTCAAGCTGACCGACCCGAGCGCACCGGCCCCTGCCGTTGGCGTCGTCTGGCGTACCGTGCCGGATCGGCACGAGGACGCGGTGCCACTGAAACTACTCGGCACCATCCTCGGCGGCGGCGAGTCGAGCCGGCTGTACCGCGAACTCGTCGCTGATCGGCAACTTGCGGTCGTCGCGCTCGGCACCGCGTTCGCTCTGGAGTACGACGGCCTGTTTGCAGCCGGCGCGGTGATGACGCCGTTCAGCTCCAATGGGCCAAAGGTCGTAGACACAATCCGGACGCAGGTCGCAATGCTGCTCGACGAGCCGGTAACGGAGAAGGAACTGCTCAAGGCGAAGAACCAACTCCTCTTCAGCCTCGCCAGTGAGGCACAAACCGTCGCCAGTCGGGCGCGTGCTCTCGGCTCAGCGGCCGTGTTGGAAGGCGACGCCGCCCGCGTCAACGACCGCTACGACCGCGTCCGCGCCGTCACCGCGGCCGACCTCCAGCGCGTTGCCAAGGCGTACCTCGTGCCGGATGGCATGGTTGTCGGTACGATCGAGCAGAACTTGTTCGGCACGCTCTTCGGCAAGAAGCCGAGCGCCGAGGAATCCGCGCCGATCACAGCCAAGGCGGAGACGGGCCCGGCTCCGAAGGTCAAAGCCGGCTTAGAGCGGCCGGCGAACTTCCCCGCCGCGCCTCCGGCCGTCACCCTGATCGAGCCGACGAAACCAACGTATGTCAAGGCCGCTAAGCCGAACGGCATGAAGGTCATCGTCGTGCCGAAACCAGGTTCGCCGTACGTCACCGTGCAACTCGGTCTAATGGCCGGTATCTGGAGCGAGCCAAAGCCGGCCGTGGCATCGCTGGCGACGGCTATGCTGACGAAGGGCACGGAGAAACTCGGCGAGAAGGAGTTGAGCGACGAACTCGAAACCTACGCCATCACGATCTCCGGCAGCGCGAGCCACGACTCGTCGAGCGTGTCGGCAGCGTGCCTCAGCGACCACCTACCGCGCGCGATGCGACTGCTTGCCGATGTCGTGCGGACGCCGACTTTCCCGGCCAAGGAACTCGACAAGCTGAAGACGCAAGTCATCGCCAGCCTGGCCATCAGCTCCAAAGAGCCGGCCACGATCGCCGACAACCAGATGCGCAAGCAACTCTTCGGCAACCACCCGTACGGCCGGACGACGACGGGCGAGGCTGCCGACGTGAAGGCCGTATCCGCCAATGAACTGAAGGCTTGGTGGGCAATGGCCGCCCGACCAGATCGCGCGGTCCTGCTGTTCGCTGGCGACGTGGATGCCGCGAAGGCGGGACGGTTGACCGACGAAGCGTTCGGCGACTGGACGGCCAACGGCTCCGTACCGGAGCCGAAGTTACAGGCCCCGCCGGTGGCATCCGCGACGCGGATCGTCCTCGTCGACCAACCGGGTGCGATCCAAAGCCAAATCCGCATCGGGGCGCGCAGCCTCCGCCGCGACCACCCCGACTACGCCGTGGCCCGTGCCGTTGCCGACTACTTCGGCGGGGCGTTTTCCAGCCGCCTGAACGAGGTCATCCGCGTGCAGAAGGGGCTGACTTACGGTGCCCGCGGCGGCTTTGCGATGTCGAAGTTCGACGGCCAATTTACGGTGAGTACGTTCAGCAAGACGGAGTCCACGGTCGCGGCCGTCCAGGCCGCACTCGGCGAGGTCGAGCGGTTGCGTACCGAAGCCCCGTCGGCCAAGGAACTCGGCGACACCAAAGCGAACTTCCTCGGCAAAGTCGTCCTGGCCCGCGAAACGCCGCAGCAGGTGGCCGGCGAACTGTGGACATCGGAGGTCTTCCAACTCCCGGAGGACCACCTGGAAGCCACACTGGCTCGTGTCGCGAAACTGAGTCCGGAGGAGTGCCTCAGCCTGGCCCGAGAAGCAGTGGACCCTACCAAGTTGGTTGTGGTCGTCGTCGGTAGTGCGGAGAAGCTCAAGGCGGAACTCGAGAAAATTGCGCCGGTGACGGTCGTCCCCGCGAAATGAGCTTCGCTACGCGACGCTTCGTAACAGCATCCTCACACGAGGGAGCTGTTACGAAGCGTCGCGGACCTGGGCTTCACTTCGTCGCTTTACGTACGAGCTTGATGGCAACCTTGTGGTCGCCGGACGGTTTGCCGTCCTTGTACCCGACCCATTGCCATTCGAGGTGATCGTTGTCCACGACCGTGATGGACCCCTCGTGCATGTGCATGTCTTTTTCGGGGTTCAGGTTGGTTCCGCCTGCGAACTTAAAGTTGTAGCGGTTCGCTGGCGAGGTCGGGTCGAGTTTCATCCGCGGTTGGTTGCCGGCCGCGCAGTAGTGTGTCATCAGTAGGTCCGGCCCGTCGAGGTGGTAGAGCGAGATCATTTCGTGGTTCGAGCCGGGGAAGAGCGTTTCCTGGACGGCGCTTCCCCCGGCCGTGACTTTGAACACCGAGACGACCGTGTCGGTCGGTTTGCCGTCCTCGCCGACAGATACCCACGTGCCGGCGAGTGTTTTCAGTTGTTCGAAGTGGGCATTCTTCGCTGCCACCCGCTCAGCCGTCCGGGCAGCGATAGCTATGCACGCCATTGCCAGACACGTCGTCAGAAATCGTCGCGTCACGTCTCGTCCCTCCGAAATAGGATTCGTCCGCAGGCTGCACGCGCGGCCCGACGGGTACATCCATATACCACCCCCGTCGACGGGCCGCCTACTCCGTCCCGTCCCACGACCGTCCCGCGACGAGAATTACCGCCGCATGACCGGAATCATCGATCCGTTCCTGAACGTCGCCGCCTATCTGCCTGTCGCCGCCGATACCCGGCCCCACGCGCTGGCCGTTGTCTGCCCCGCAGGGTCCAGCGGCGGCCGCGTCCGTTACACGCACCTGACGTGCGCTCAACTCGACGCCGAAAGTAGCCGACTCGCCTCCGGCCTGGAACGGCTGGGTATTCGCCGCGGGACGCGCACCGTCCTCATGGTGCCGCCATCGTTGGAGTTCTTCTCCCTCACCTTCGCGTTATTCAAGATTGGGGCGGTCGTCGTCCTGGTGGACCCCGGCCTCGGCGTGCGGCAACTCGGCCGATGCCTGGCGGAGGCGGACCCGCTAGCATTCGTCGGCGTCGGCAAAGCCCACGCAGCGCGTCACCTGTTCGGCTGGGGACGTCGGACTTTGCGCGTCACCGTCGGCCCCGGAGGACGCCACTCGCTACGACAGGTCCGCGCCCTTAGCAACGACACGGCTTACCCGTGCGCCAAGGTCACTGCGGACGAAATGGCAGCTATCCTGTTCACGAGCGGCTCAACCGGCATTGCCAAGGGTGCGGTGTATACACACGGAACGTTCGCGGCGCAGGTGGCCGCAATCGGCCAGTTGTTCGACATCCGGCTGGGCGAGTTCGATCTGGCGACGTTTCCCCTGTTCGCCTTGTTCGCGCCGGCGCTCGGCATGACGGCGGTGGTGCCCGACATGAACCCGACGCGGCCCGCCCAGGCCGACCCGCGCAAGCTCATCCGAGCTATCGAGGACTGGGGTGTCACCAACCTGTTTGGCTCCCCGGCGCTCGTCAACGGACTTGGGCGCTACGGGCAGGCGCACGGCATCCGCTTACCGTCCTTGAAGCGTGTCATCTCCGCCGGCGCGCCCGTACCGGCGGCGACTCTCGAACGGATGGCGGCAATGCTCGCTCCCGGTGCCGAAGTCTACACACCGTACGGCGCGACCGAGTGCCTGCCGGTCGCGTGCATCGGTAGCCAAGAAATCCTCAACGAAACGCGGTACGCCACCGCGGCCGGTCGCGGCATTTGCGTTGGTCGGCCGGTACCTGGGGTCGAGATTGCGATCATCCAAGTGAACGACGATGCCATCCCCAAATGGGACGACTCGTTGCGACAGCCGGAAGGGACGATCGGCGAAATTGCCGTCCGCAGTCCCTTCGTTACGCGAAGCTACTACGGCCGTCCCGCGGCAACCGAGTTGGCGAAGATTGCCGACGGCGATGGGACCGTCTGGCACCGCATGGGTGATGTCGGGTACTTGGACGTGGCTGGCCGGCTGTGGTTCTGCGGGCGGAAAGCCCATCGCGTCACGACCGCCGCGGGCGCGTTGTACACGATCCCCGTCGAAGGCGTGTTCAACACGCACCCAGCCGTCTTCCGCTCCGCGCTCGTCGGGATCGGGCCGCCGGGCCAACAGGAGCCTGTCGTTTGTGTCGAACTGGAGCCGGATGCTCGCCGAGTGGACCGCGCGGCTCTGACTTCCGAGTTGTTGCAAATCGCAACGCGGCACCAGACGACCGCGACTGTACGTCGCTTCCTGGTTCATCCGAATTTCCCGGTGGACGTGCGGCATAACGCCAAGATCGACCGTGCGTGGT
>CAZNSL010000061.1:0-12718 GCA_964574975.1 uncultured Alcaligenaceae bacterium
ATCGCACTTCCGGTAGTGATCCTCGATCACTCGCCGCAGCCCGTCCGGGCCGGCGTCGCGGAACCGCCAGAACATGTGCTGGACCCGATCCGGCGTGTCGAACAGACAGAACAACAGGCCGTCGTGGAGGTAGCCGAGTTCGGCGAACAGCATCGCCGCCCGCTCCCGCAGGACGTCGTCGCACTGCTCCAGGTAGGCCGCCTCGTCGAAGCGGCCGTTGTTCAGCCCGCCGTGATCCTCGACCATGCCCGTCGTGTAGAACGTCCCGACGCGGCTCGCCAACTCGCTGGCGTACTCCGGCGGCGAACTGATCGGGAACAGCGGGGCGTCCGGGTCGAAGTTGATCGGCGAGGCGTACAGTTCGAAGGTCGGCTCCAGGCAGACGAGGCGGAACCGGACCATGCCGCGGACCGACTGGAGCAGCCCGGTCTTGAACTTCACCCGCAGCCAATCGCTCCACTGCCCTTCGGCCACGTCCAGCGTCGACGGCTTGCCGTCCGAATGGACGACGAGCTTCCGCCGGGCCGGGTCGAGGCGGAGCTTGATTTCGGTCGTGAAGTTCGCGCCGGTCTTGGGGTTGCGC
This sequence comes from uncultured Alcaligenaceae bacterium, assembly GCA_964574975.1. GTDB lineage: Bacteria > Planctomycetota > Planctomycetia > Gemmatales > Gemmataceae > JAXMAS01. The sequence goes on from CAZNSL010000061.1 coordinate 584, forward strand.
GGCCCGACGAGGTGGGTGACGACCGTGTCGCCATCGCGGCGGACGTGGACGACGGTCTCGCTCTCGCCGGGCCGGACGCCGTCGGCGGAGGTGTAGAACGTCGGCGTACCCAGGCCGCCGCGCAGGTCCGGCACGCCCATGCCGGACAGCATCCGCCCACGGATCGAGTCCGGCGGGTAGGTACACGGGCACCGCAGAATGGTCGACTCGATGCCGGCCGCCGTCAGCAGGTCCCAGACGGCCGTGCCGCGCCGCAGATTGACCGCCTTGGGCGGCAGGAAGGCGTTCTTCTGCTCGTAACGGTTCAGCGCCAGGTCGGGGAGGTAGGTCTTCGGGTCGCGGCGGATGAAGTCGTAGATGCCGTGACCGCCGGGGTTCGTGCCGGTGGCGAACGTCGACCAGGCGACCGGGGTTTGGGCTGGCGTGGTCGTCCGAACCCGGGCGTAGCCGCCGGTGGCCCGCAGTCGGGCCAGAGCCGGAAGCTCACCGGCGGCCAGCATCGGCTCGGCGATGGACGGCTCCAGACCGTCCAGGCCGATCGCCACGACCTTGCGAAAGCGGGCCATGTGTCGTTGAGCCAGTCAGCGGGTTCGAGGCGGACTCCGTCCCCGTGGGACGCATCCGAGCCTCCAACAGTGGGTGGCTCGGTCCCTTCTCCCGAAATGGAATGTGGTAGACTGCGAGGCGCTATAGCAAAATTGGGGCCGCGAATCGGGCAATCGGGCCGAGCAAATCGAAGCGCCCTAGCCCCTGTCGGGCGTTGGGTTTAGTCGTGGCCCGTGACGCGAAATGCAAACGACACCGCGCCGCGCGCGGCCAGAGGCCGCGTGTCGGTTTACAAGCGCGCCAATGGGCTGTCTCTGTTGGTTTACACGGCCGGAGTGCGCAACGCGGCGGGAAAGCGTCGCTCCTCGGTCGTTAGCGTGGCGGTTCGGATGTCGGTACCGGCTTGCGGGCGAACATCAACTGGAACGGTCGTTTGATGAACCACACGCACGTGTTCCAGAAAATCAGCAGGAATCCGACGACGGCCGCGGCAATCGAGGTGAGCGGCAGGATGGACTCGGGGCCGATGTAGGCGAGCAAGAGCGAAGACTGTTCCACGGGACAACCTCCTCGGTTCGGGGGCGAATGTTACGACGGAATGGGTTCGGGTACGGCCCGCGGCTGGGCCAGCCCGAGCGAACGGCGGCCCCACCACGCCAGCGGCAGACCGTACGCCACGCCCGCGGCGGCGACCGCCGGCACGGGGCCGACGGGCGCGAGCGTAAGGTACACGGCGACGGCCCCGGTCAGGGCCAGGAGCGGGCCGAGCAATTGCACGTGGCACGGGATGGCTTCGACGTATCGGTAGACGGCCACGAACGCGCATCCCAGGTTGACGAGGTTCGCCGCGAGTAAGGCGCAGACGGCCCCAAGTGCTCCGTAGCATGGGATGAGCAGCCACGCCAGGGCGGCCGACACCACGGCGGCGACCAGGGTGCAGTAGAATTCGAGTGTCTGCCGACCGCTGGCGATGAGTGCATAGCGGTAGTTACCGCTGACCATCGCGATCGGGATCATCCAGACCAGGACGGCGAACGGCCGCCCGGCAGCGGCAAACCGCGACCCGAAGACCAACGGGAGCAGGATGTCGCTGAGCAGGGTGGCGGCCAGGGCCACGCCGAGGCCGCCCCACGCAGTGACCGCCAACGACCGCCGAATGAGGTCGCGGAAGACGGCCGGCGTGGCCGCGGCGCGGGACAGCGACGGCAGCAGGTTGAAGAAGTACAGCCAGACGAACGTGTGCAGCGCGATGACCAAACGGTGGGCCGCGCCGAACCAGCCGAGCGCCTCGCCGCCCACCAGTAATCCGAGCAGGATGGTGGCCGAGTACCACTGGCACGCCCAGGCCAGTTCGCTCAGGCCGATCGGCATGGCCTTGCGGAAGTGGGCGACCAATACGCCGGGGGCCGCCCACGGCCACGGCGGTCGCCGGCCCGAACGACGGGTCAGCACCGTCAGGCACACCGCGACCGTCGCTAGGACGGCGACCCCCTCGCACGCGCCGATGACGACCAGCGGCGTGTCGGGGTGGACGAACGATATGGCCAAAGCTGCGAAGACGCCTTTGCGGGTGAAGTTGGCGGTCGCCACCCAGGCCATGCGGTCATGGCCCTGGAAGTACCACTGAATCAGGGCCGGCTCGGCGAACAGGCTCAGGCCGTAGACCGCCAGCAACAGCCGGACCTCGTCCGGCTGCGGCAGGACGGCGACGACGACGACCAGGACGAGGAAGCTAGTCGTCGCAAGCACCAGTCGCGTCGCCGCCACCTCCCGCAGCAGCTCAGCCGCCCTCCGCCGGTCCCGGGCCAGCTCGCACGCCCCGTAGACGCCGATGCCGAAGTCGACCGGCAGGGTGAAGAACACCATCGTGGCTAGCACGAACTCGACGCCGCCGTACTGGGCCGGGCCGAGGGTGCGGGCGAGGTAGGCGAACGCCGCGAATGTCAGCAGTTTGCCCATGAACTCACCGCCGCTGAGGACGAGGAAGTTCAGGGTCAGCTTGCGGCCGCACGGCGCGGTTGGCGGCTCAGCAGCGGTCGGCGGCGGGTCGATGACGGCGGCGGTCAGGGGACACCGTGGGGGTGGGCGGGAACGGGCGTTAGCCGGTCGCGGCGGCGAGATCGGCGGGGACGCTGCGGGCGGCGGCGTGGGCGACCTCCAGGGCCAGCAGCCCGTCGCGGCCAGTGGCGACGGCGGATGGCTCGCCTCGGACGGCTGCGGCAAACGCACACAGCTCGGCGATGAACGAGTCGACGACGATCGCCCGGTAGGTGAACAGCTTCTCCCGGAGGTGGGCCAGCGGGAACAGGTAGCGGCGGCACCGCGTCCGCCCGCCCAACTGAGCCGCCGACATCACCCGGGTCGTCGTCGGAAAACACGATACCTCGATGCAGCCGCGGACGCCGTGCAGTTCCAGGCCGAAGTAGTAACCACGCCACTCAGTCCAGCTCGCCCCGACCGAAGCGATCTGGCCGTCCGGCCCGCGGAGCAAGACGAACCCGGTGTCCTCGCACCCGGGGTACTGCCAGACGCGACCGGAGGCGACGCCCTGGGCCTCGGTGATGCCGCCGAGGAAGTAGTTGGTCAGATCCAGCAAGTGGATGCCGATGTCGTGCAGCGCGCCGCCGCCGGACACCGTTGCGTCGCGGACCCACGCCTGGCCGAGCGTCGCCGCCGAGTACCCGCCGTAGGCGCGGATGTGGTCGAGCGGCCCGATCGTCCCGGCGTCCAGCACGGCCCTCGCCTTGCGGACGGACGGGAAGAAGCGGTAGTTAAACCCGGTCGCCAGGAACCGCCCGGCCGCGACCGCCGCCGCGACCATCTGCCGGCCCTCGTCCGGGGTACAGGCCAGCGGCTTCTCGCACAGGACGTGTTTGCCGGCTGCCAGTGCGGCCAGGGTCATCTCGGCGTGCAAGTGGTGTGGGGTGGCGACGAGGACGGCATCAACGTCCGCCCTGGCGACGAGCGCCCGCCAGTCGGCCTCAATCGCCGCGCCGTGCCGCCCGGCCAGCGCCCGGGCCTTGCCCGCATCCGCGTCGGCGGCGGCGGCCAGGGGCATCCCAGCGGCGCGGAGAGCCTTGGCCCGCAACTCACCGATCCCGCCGCAGCCGATCACGCCGAACCGCAGTGCCGTCATCCGCGCCCCTCACGGCCGGTCAGGTAACCCACGCACTCGCCCAAGCTCCAGGCAGCGGTCAGAACCAGCAGTGCGGGTAGGGCCGCCAAGAACCATCCGCCGTGGCCGGGTGCCCGGCACGCCCCGCCGGCGGCTCGGGCTGGCAGAATGGCCACCAGGGCCGGGCTGAACAAAGCATATGCCACGCGCCGGAACGTCGGGAGGTCGCTGGCGCGGACGCTGGCGAACAGGCGGCCCCAGTAGAATCGCTCGACAGCCATTGTCCGCAAGGGCCGGCGGCCGCGGTCCAGCCGGACGACCATCTGCGGCCGCCGCCACAGCGTCTCGCCCCGCGCCGCCAACGCCCAATTGACCGTCACCTCGTTGTAGCTGTCCCGCCATCGGTCGTGGACGGCGGCGAGGGCGGCCCGCTTGTACGAGATGTTCGTGTCGGTCAGGAACTCGGCCGGTCCCTCGGGGAACGGCGGCTGGTACCGGCCGAAGTCGAGGAAGTAGCCCGCCCAACTCGCCAGCCCGTGGCCGCCGTGCCGGACGCATCCGCCGATGACGGCGTGGGGCAGGCGGTCGTGGGCGTCAAGGAGTTGGGCAGACCAGTCAGGGTCCGGGATGTGGTAGTCCTCGATGATGGCTACTACTCGCCCGCGGGCCATTGCCAGGCCGTGGGCAGAGCGGCGGTCGAGCAGTGCGTGGGCCGTGCCCGGTGACCCAGGCCGACGGGCGGTCGGTGCGGCGGCAACCTCAACGAAGGTGACTCCCGAGAACTCGGCCCGAACCGGCTCTGCTCCCGCAACCGTAGCGTCGTAGGGCACGATCACCTCGACCGCCTGGCCGGCCCGCTGGGCCACGAGGGCCGCCACGCACCGACGCAGGAACCGCCCGCCCCCCACCACCCTCAGGACGACGGACAGCGCGACGCCGTCAGATGCGGACATACGCGCGTCCCGCCATCGCCGGGATCGCCCGGACGGCCTCGAACTGGTGGACGCCTTCGGCACCGCCCCGGGGCGGGGTCGCTCGGCCCAAAACGCGGAAGCCGGCCTCGGCGAGCAGGGCGTAAAACTGTCCCTGGTCGATGAGTCGCTCGTGGACTTCACCCACGATCGCGCCGACGCGTCGGAGGTCGTCGCCCAGGCCGACGAGGGCGTCGATCTCACTGCCCTCGACATCGAGCTTCAGCAGGTCGACGCGGTCCAGCCCCGCCGTCGCCAAATAATCGGCCAGGCGAACAGCCGGGACGACCTCCGTGGCCGCCCCGGCCGCCCCAGCGACGGTCGAGTGTTCGGCCCCGTGAGCTGCCAAGTGCAGGGCGACGGTCCCGGCGTGGGCACCAACAGCGGCCCGGTGCAGGGCGACGTTCGGCCGGCCGCCGAGGTTGGCTGACAGCAAGCGGAAATTCTCAGACTGCGGTTCGAAGCAGTGGAGGTCGGCGTCGGGGTGGTGGGCCAGGAACCACGCCGCCGCCGCGCCGAAATTGGCCCCGGCGTCGACGATCACTGGCCGATCCGGCAGCGGCACCCGTAAGCGGTACTGCCGCTCGTAGATTACCTCGGCCAAAGTGAAGATGTCGCACTTGCGGAACGCGAGCGGGAATACGCGGCCGTTGATCCGCACCCGGGCCGCGACCGGGGTCGGGTCGGTCGAGCTTGTCAGGATCGAGCGGTAGCTCGCCGCCAAGGCGACGGCCGAGCGTGGGTCGGCAGCATGGGCCGTGACCCATGCTGCCTCGCAGGCCCGGCTCAGCTTCTGAGCGATCATTCTCGACACACGTCCCCCTCCGTGTTAGCGCACCCGCTCGAGGGCATCGCCCGGCCCGAACCAGGCGCCAACCGTCTCGCCAAGGCCCCAGGCAGTGACGAACACGGCCAGCAGCGGCAGCGACCGGACGAGATGCCCGCGGTACCCGGCCTTCGGCCAGACGCGGGCAACGGTCCGCACGTACGTCAGCGGCGGCAACAGCATCGCGGCCGCCAACCCGTAGACCAGCCGCCGCGGCCACGCCGCCCCAGCGACCCGCATCCCGGCGAACGACCGGGCGTATAGGTACCGTTGGCCGGTGTAGAGGGCGACGGTGTAGTGCATCTTGTGGCCGACGACGATCTCCGGCCGGCACACCAACGTGCCCCCGGCCCGGCGAATAGCGTCGTGCAGGTGGTTCTCCCACCGGCCCGCCTCCACCTCGGACTGGAACTGCTCGAGTACCGCCCGGCGGTAGACGGTGTTGTTTCCCGGCAGCCAGTCGGTCGGGCCGGCTGGCAGTGGCGGCAGGCAGCCGCTGTACTCGCACAGGAAGGCCGACCAGTCGACATACGTCTCAGTGGCCGCGTTCTCGACAGACCCACCGACGACATCGGCCCCGTCGGCCAGAGCAGCGAGCAGCTGCCTGGCCCAGCCGGGCCGCACGAGGACGTGGTCCTCGATGACGGCGACGGCCGCCGCCCGGGACTCCCGGATGCCGACGGCGCGGAGGATCGGGATGGTCGTGCCGACCGGCGCGGGGAGGATGCGGACCGTAGGGAACTCGGCCCGAACCGCGTCACGCAGCGGCTCGCCGAGCCGATCGACGACCAGAACGTCCAGTGCGACATCGGCCCGTTGGGCGTCGAGCGCTTTCAGGCAGCCGCGCAAGTCGTCTAGGCCGTTGACCGACGGCACGACGACGCTCAGAGCCCAGGTGGCGTCGGGCACGTCAGATCGCCACCAGTTCGGCCGGCGCCTCGGTCGCGTTGGCTGCCGCGCCGGTCAGCCAGTCACGAGTACGGGTCAAGGCCTCGTCCAGCCCGACGCGCGGGGCGTAACCAGTCCGGGCGACGACCTTCTCGATGTCCGGCACGCGCCGCTGCATGTCCTCGAATCCCTGCTCGTACGCCTTCTCGTACGGGATGTAGTCGATGCCGACGTGGCCGCCGGTCAGGGCAATCACCCGCTCGGCCAATTCGGTAATGGTCACTTCGTTCGGGTTGCCGAGGTTGTACACCTCGCCGACGGCCTGATCGTCGTCGGCCAAGCGCTGGAGCCACTCGACCACGTCGCCGACGTAGGTGAAGCAGCGCGACTGTTGCCCACTACCGTAGACGGTCAGGTTCTCGCCCTTGAGCGCTTGCCCCAGGAACCGCGGTACGACCATGCCGTAGTGACCGACTTGGCGCGGCCCGATGGTGTTGAACAGCCGCACTACCACCGTCGGCACCTTCAGCTCCCGCCAGTAGGCCAGGGCCAGGAACTCGTCCACGAGCTTGGTGGCGGCGTAGCTCCACCGCGACTTGCAGGACGGACCGAGGACCAGATCGGCGTCCTCGCGGAACGTCGGAGCGGTACTCTTGCCGTACACCTCGGAGGTGGAGAAGACGACGACTTTTTTACGCTTCCGCGCGGCCGCCTTCAGGACCGTCTCGGTGCCACCGATGTTGTTGACGATGGTGGCGACGGGGCTGTCGATGATGTTGAACACGCCGACCGACGCGGCCAGGTGGTAGACGACATCGGCCTCGTCCACCATCTCCGCCAACAGGGCGTGGTCGAGGCCGTGCGGGAGGAACTGGAACCGCGGATCGCCCCTCAGATGCTTGAGGTTGCGGACGCTGCCAGTCGACAGGTTGTCGAGGACCGAAACGGAGTCGCCGCGCCGCAACAGCGCTTCGGCCAGGTGGGAGCCGACGAAGCCGGCACCGCCGGTGAGCAAGTAGTTCGCCATCGTGGAAGACCTTTCGGTTGGGCGCCGCCGTTACGCGTCGCGGGTGCCAGTCATTTCCAGAGGGATCAGGTCCGGCCGGGGGGCCGGCGAGGCAGGGCGGTGGGGCGGTCGAAATCCGGTCGGCGGGGCAGTCCCCACACGGAACAGATTGCCGAGGATCGTCTGGTACGCCTCGCACGGTGTCCAGCACTGCGGGCATTGGAAGTCCCAGATCTCTCGCTGGAGGTCGCGGGTCTTGGCCAAGTCCCAGATGCGGCCCAGGTCGTATTCGTAGTCCCGCAGGGAGGCGATGCGGGCGTCGTACATCCCGCACGGATAGACATCGCCCCACGAGTCGACGAAGCAGGACGACCGCAAGGCGTGGCACCGCATCGGTGTCACGCCCGACCGCAAATACTGTGCGGCGTGCTTCAAATACCACCCTTCGAGCAAGCCGACGGGGCCGAACGACCGGCTGCGGAGCGACTGGTAGTGGGCCACCTGTTGGATGACGTGCTCCCGGTCCGGGTTGACCGTCCCGGTGCCGGCATTGCCGTAGTAGTGGCCGGACTCGTGGGCGACGTTCATGTGGAAGTCGTCCGGCCCCAACCCCGGGCAGGCGGCCCGGGCGGCGGCGAACGCCTTATCGAACTGGTCGGCGTTGTACGACGACAGGGTCATGCCCAGCACGGCGCGCACCCCGGGAATCGCGCGCAACTGGCGGAATGTCTCCATCTGCCGGGCCCACCCGCCCGCCTTGCCGCGCACCTCGTCGTTGACGGCCTCGTCCCCGTCCGTGCTGACGGTGATGATGAACTTCCGCGGCTTCAACGCCACGATCTCTTTCACCCCGGCGACGATGCGGTCGGTGAAATAGCCGTTGGTCGGGAAGTGGATCAGGACGAGGTTTCGGCAGTGGCGGACGGCCGCCTCGACGACACCGACGAAGTCCTTGCGGAGCCACACTTCCCCGCCGGTGAAGTCGATCCAGTTGAACTTGTTCGACCGGCGGAAAAACTGGGTGACCTCGTCCAGGGTGAGCTCGTCGGTCGGCTTCCGCTGCCAGATGTTACACGTCTTGCACTTGTAGTTGCACCAGTACGTGACGACGTAGGTCAACTTGTACGGGAACGCCAGTCGGCCGACGTTCGCCGCCAGGATGTTACGGGCGAGGTTCAGGTGCGCGAACATGGGGGTGCCGTTCTCGGGTGAAGGGCGCGGGGCCGGCGCCTCAGGGCAGGTTCTTCAGGAAGCTGTAGATGTACCGGAACCAGACCTTGCGTAGCTTGATGCTCGAGTCCCCGTACAGACGAGCGTATTCGTGGGTGGGCACCTCGGAGACGATGTAGCCCTTCTTCAGGCACTTCATCGTCATCTCCTGCTCGATGGTGGTGATGTTCTCGGTCGTCTTCAGGGACCGGAACACGTCCGTGCGGATGGCCCGCAGGCCGTTCTGGCTGTCCGTCAGGTTCTGTTTCCACCGCATGTTGATGCCGATCAGGATCAGGTCGCTGCCAACCACCCGCAGGAGCTTCTCGATGTCGCCGTGCAGTTCGTCGCTGCCGCCCCGGCCGCGGGATCCGATGACCAGGTCAGCCTTGCCCTCGGCGATTGGCTCGACCAGCCGCGGGATGTCGTTGGGGTCGTGCGACCCGTCGGCGTCGATGAACACGACGATGTCGCGGGTGGCGGCGGCCGCCCCGACGCGGATGGCGTCCCCTTTGCCTTTCTTGTTGTCCTTCACCACCCGGACGCCGTGCTTTTCGGCCACGGCCACCGTCTGGTCGGTCGAGTGGCCGTCGACGACGACGATCTCGCCACAATGCGGGCGTGCCCGCTGGATGATCATTCCTAGCGACCGCTCCTCGTTCCGGGCCGGTATGACGACGGTGGTGAGGGCGACGGCCTGGGCCCATGACTGGGTGGGCGGGGGGATACCGTAGGGGCGGCCGTCAGTTTGGGGGACGGTTTCGGGCGCATGGGTGACAGTCATTGGGTTCTCCAAGGGAGAGACGGGAACGGGGCGAGTCATGCAAGCCTTTGCTAAGTTAGGGTTTGCGGAACCGGACAGTGGAGTACAGGCGGAACACCTCGGGCTTCAGCCATCGTCTCGGCAAAGTTTGCCGCGCGAGTGAGAACGATGCGAGGGGAGGGTCTTTCTCAGCGCCGGTCAGCGCTCTCCTTAGGAACGAAGACGGACACCGGGCCGGTGTGCTTCACCCCGGGGGTCAGCGTGAGGGGGCCTTCGGCGGCTGGGATCGTGCGGACTTCGGTGTAGTGTTCCAACAACACCGCTCGCACCCCGGAGGGGCGCGGCCAGAGGCTGTAGTCGTAAAGGAACCGGGGGGAGTGGAAGTTCCGCACCAGCACCTTCGCGTAGGCCCGGGCGCGGAAGCGTTCGCGGGCGACATCCAGATTCTCGTAGCGGCCGCCCGGTGGCTGGTCGGCCGTCGACACGGCCCGGTCCCGCATCAGTACGTCGTGCGGCAGGTAAACCCAGTTGCCGACATCCAGGAGGACCTGGTCGGGCGGCAGGCCTTCGAACTCGTGCTCGATGGACGCGATGTAGCGGTCGAGGTCGGCGGTCGGCCGCCGGGCCCAGGACCGCGGGGACGCGGTACCGCCGGCCGGGACAGCCCGCAGAGCGACGCACACGGTCACGATGGCCACGGTGCCATACACGCCTCGCGCCCACGGGCCGGGCCAAGGCGAAGCGACAGGAGTGGGCCAATGCCAATAGCGGGGCAGGGCGGCCAAAAGCCAGACGGCCCCAATGACCACACCCGGCCCGAAGTGGTAGAGGACACCCCAGCCGGCACCGCTGGAGAATACCTCGCTGGCGACGAGAGCGGCCCAGGCCACCCAGAGCGGACCGAGCCGCCGGACGCTATCGCCCCGCAGCAGTAACCAACCGCCGACCACGCCAAGGGAAAGTTCGAACCACGACTGGAGGACGTGGTCCGCCATGCGGGCGACGGAGAAACGCGGGCTATCCGGACTTAGAGCGATCCGCTTCCGCTCCCCGCCCATGACCTCGAACGTCCAAAACACGTACGACTCGCCCCAGAGCAGGTAACAGATGCCGACGGCGGCCGCTATGCCGGCTACCGCCCCGGCCAGGAACACCGCGTAACGTCGCCAGTCCCGCGGCCGGTGCAGGACAAGGAACGCGGCAAGGACGGCTACCCAGCTCACCAGAAACTGCTTGGTCAGATACCCCAGGGCGGGGCAGACCGCCAGCAGGGCCAAGTACGTCCACCGGGGACTCCGCAGGTAGAGGACGGCCGTCAGGAAGGTGGCGACCGACACCAGCAGGGCGAGGGCGTCGGCATGCAGGCAGTGGACGTAGCGGTTGACCTCCGGCGAGGTGACGGCAAGGACCAGCACCCCGGCCCACAGGACCAGCCACGTCCGCGGGAACGGCAGGCGGCGGTCCGGATAGACGAGGTCGTACACCAGTCGGCAGCAGACCGTGGCCAGCACCGCCGCCACCGCCACGAACCCGAGCTGGATGACCCGCCAGGCGGGGATCGAAGTCGGATACCCGGCGACCCAGGCGATGGCGTACGTTACCAACGGGGCCGCCGGAGTGTAGATGAACGAGTTATTGTCGGCGGGCGGGGTGTAGATGGGCTGCCCCGTCCGGATTTTGATGATGTCACCGACGAAGTTGGTCTCGGCCCACATCAGGATGTCGGCGGGCAGGGCCACGAACGGTCGGATGAACCAGACGTAGTAGGCCACCAGCGCCCAGACGAATGCGGTCGCCGCCAGTAGGCATGTGTAATTCAGGGACCACACGGACGGCCGGGCGTCCGGGCTGGCCGGCCGCGGCTGCGGTGCCGGGTGGTGGTCGACGGCGAGAAGGATGGACACGCTCATGGTGCCCCCGTGGCGAGCGCCGCGCGGGCGCGGCGCAGGAACTGACGGAGGAAGAGATAGCCGCGGGCGCGGCCTTGCAAGTACGCCCGCCAACGGTCGGCGTCGCGGAAGTACCACATCTCGATCCGAGGCAGGTCGTACGGGTCGGCCCCCGGGTCGACCCGCGCCAGCGTCGTGCCGACGGCCACGTCGTAGTGGCGGGCGATCTCGGCTCGGACGGCGGCGATCGTGTGCCCGTACGGGGCGGCGAAGCTGCGGACCGGCCGGCCGGTGTTCTCCGCGATCCGCCACTTGGAATGGACCACCTCGTCGCGGGCGTCATCGGCAGCGACAGCCGTCAGGTCGGCGTGGCGGACGCCGTGGGCACCGAACTCCACTCCGTGGTCGGCCAGTGCGACAACGGTCGCCCAGGACATCACCGGCCGACCGCCGGCCGTCGCGTCCCAGTCGGCGGCCCGGCCGGCATAAGCGGTCGGCAGGAACACGGTCGCCGGCCAATTGCGGGCCGCCAGTTCGGGATGGGCGACGCTGGCGAAGTCGGCGTAGGCGTCGTCGAAGGTCAGGACGACCGACCGCGGCGGCGGGGCCGGCCCACCGCAGAGCCAGGCGGCCACATCGGCCAGCGGCACTGCCCGGTAGCCGCACTCCTCCAGGATCGCCATCTGCCGGGCGAACGTGGCCGGCGCGATGCACCCCGGTCCGCGACCGTTGGAGATGGAGTGGTACATCAGGATGTCGATGCCTGGGCCTTCGGAATCCATTGGTCGGTCTCGCAAGAGCTAACGAAAACTACGCTGGCGAGCCGGGTGCGTAAGCGACCGGAGTCTTACAGTGATCGACGAACTCCGGTCGCTTAAGCGACCGGCGCGCCAGCGTTTTTTATGCCAGGTCTAAGGGCGTC
>CAZNSL010000062.1:0-12706 GCA_964574975.1 uncultured Alcaligenaceae bacterium
CTACGAGGTCTTCGAGATCACCAAGCTCAATAAGCTGTTCACCATCCAGAAGGAAGAGCAGGCCGCTCTTCAGGCGTTCTAATCGCACGCCTTACCCCCTCCTGCGGTGCCGGGAGGGGGAGTCACCAGGACTCAGGCATGAGTGCCCCTGCTCCCCCGTCTCTCGAACTTTCGTTCCCCAGCGACATGGGCGAGGCCCGGCGCGTCCAGGCCGAGATCGAAGCTGCGCTCCAGAGCGTCGATTTCAACGAGCACGATATTTTCGCGATCAAGCTCGCTCTCGAAGAGGCGCTGGTCAACGCCATCAAGCACGGCAACCAGATGGACCGCGGCAAGCGCGTCCACGTCTGGTACCGCGTCCGCGCCGACCGCTTCGAGGTTCGCATTGCCGACGAAGGCCCCGGCTTCGACCCCGGCGAGGTACCGGACCCGACTGCCCCGGAGAACCTCGAACGCCCCTGCGGCCGCGGCCTGCTCTTGATGCGGCACTACATGACTGAAGTCGATTACGCCGACGGCGGCCGGGCCGTGAAGATGTCGAAAGTCCGCAAGGTATCCTAGCCCCGGAGGGGCGGCCGTGGGTAGCCAGGGGTGTCAACCCCTGGAACTCGTAGCCCATGTGGAAAGCCCCGGAGGGGCGGCAGACGGCCCCGCGCCGCACGTCTGTCGCCCCTCCGGGGCTGATCGTTTTTTGAAACAGTTCCAGGGGTTGACACCCCTGGCTACCCACGGCCGCCCCTCCGGGGCTAAAGGATGAGCCAATCCGTGGCGAACGACACCCCGATGATGAGGCAATACCGGGACGCAAAAAATCAGCACCCCGGCATGTTCGTCTTCTTCCGCAACGGCGACTTCTACGAACTCTTCGAGGACGACGCCGAACTCGGCTCGCGACTGCTCGGCATCACGCTCACCAAACGGGATAAGGAAATCCCGATGGCCGGCGTGCCGCACCACGCCCTCGACCGCTACCTCGGCAAGCTCATCCAGGCCGGCCACCGCGTCGCCATTTGCGAGCAGATGGAGGACGCGTCCCAGGCCAAGGGCATCATCCGACGCGAAGTCACTCGCGTCGTCACCGCCGGCACCGTCACCGAGGATGCCCTGCTCGACCCGCGGACCAGCAACCACATCGCGGCCGTCGTCTGCTGCAAAAACTGCATCGGCCTGGCGTGGGCCGACCTGTCGGCCGGCACCGTCTGGGCCGCCGACGTGCCGCCCGAACGACTCGCCGACGAACTCGCTCGCATCGCCCCGGCCGAGTGCCTGCACCCGGAGCGCGACGCCGCTCGGCTTGCCGATGCCTTCGCGGCCGCCCCGCCGCGGACACTCTCGCCTCGGCCCGACTGGACCTTCGAGCCAACCACCGCGCGCCGCGCGCTGTGCGACCTGTACGGCGTCGCTACGCTGGCCGGCTTCGGCTTCGCGTCCGACGACCAGCCCGGCTGCATCGCCGCCGGGGCGCTCGTCCTGTACCTGCGCGAGACACTGAAGACTCCGCCGACGCACCTGCGGCCACCGCAGCCGTTCCAGCCGGAGTGCTTCCTGCTCCTGGATGAGGTGACGCGCCGCAGCCTCGAACTGACGCGGACCCTCCGCGACGGCGGCCGCGATGGCTCGCTCCTGAGTGCCGTCGATCGCACCGTGACGCCGATGGGTGCCCGACAACTGGCCGAGTGGTTGGTCGCACCACTCGCCGAGCGGCCGGCCATCGAGGAGCGGCTCGACGCAGTCGCCGAGTTGCATGCCGATCATCGGCTGCGCGTCGAACTTCGGGAGTTGTTGGCCTGCGCCTACGACTTGCAGCGCCTGACGGCTCGCGTCTCGACGGGACGGGCGTCGCCGCGCGATCTCGCCGCCGTCGGCGGTACGCTGCGGCTCTTGCCGCGACTCAAGTCTAAACTCGCGGGCCGGCGGTCGGCCTTGCTGTCGCGGCTGGACGCCCAGCTCGAACTGTTCCCCGACCTGCGCGAGGCGCTCGACGCGGCCCTGGTGGACGAGCCGCCTATTTCCGCGAAAGAAGGTGGGGTGATCCGCGATGGGTTCAACGCCGAGTTGGACGAGTTGCGCGCGATTGCCAAGGACGGTAAGGCGTGGCTGGCCCGCTTCCAGGCCGACGAGATCGCCCGCACCGGCATCCCCAGCTTGAAGGTCGGCTACAACCAGGTGTTCGGCTACTACATCGAGATCACGCACGCCCAGGGCGCGAAGGCACCTGCGAACTACACGCGCAAACAGACGCTCAAGAACGCCGAGCGCTACGTCACGCCGGAACTGAAGGAGTACGAGGAGAAAGTCCTCGGCGCGCAGGATCGCATCCACGGCCTCGAATACGAACTCTTCCTCGCGCTGCGCGAACAGGCGATCCGGCAGACCGATCGGCTGCTCACCGCAGCCGAGATGCTGGCGATGCTCGACGTGCTGGCGTCTCTGGCGGAACTCGCCGCGTCGCGCAACTACGTTCGCCCGGAGTTGGCCGACGCCCCAATCCTGCGCGTCGCCGAGGGCCGGCATCCGGTCCTCGACCAGACGCTACCGCCGGGGGCGTTCGTACCCAACGACGTGACGCTGACGCCTGAGGACGGCGTCTTCTGGCTCGTCACCGGACCGAACATGGCCGGCAAGAGTACGTTTCTGCGGCAGGCGGCACTCATCACGCTGCTGGCGCACATGGGCAGTTTCGTGCCAGCGAAAGCGGCCGTAGTCGGCGTCACCGATCGCGTGTTCACCCGCGTCGGCGCGTCGGACGAGTTGAGCCGCGGGCAGAGTACGTTCATGGTCGAGATGACCGAAGCGGCGAACATCCTCAACAACGCCACACCGCGGAGCCTGGTCATCCTCGACGAGATCGGCCGCGGCACCAGTACCTACGACGGCGTATCGCTGGCGTGGGCGATCACCGAACACCTGCACGACGCCCTCGGTTGCCGGTCCCTGTTCGCAACCCACTACCACGAACTGGCGCAGCTCGCCGACTCGCTGCCGGGCCTGCGCAACCACAACGTTCTCGTGCGCGAGCAGGACGACACGGTGGTGTTCCTGCACCGCATCGCCCCCGGCTCGGCGGGCAAGAGTTACGGCATCCACGTCGCCCGGCTGGCCGGAGTGCCGCCGGCGGTGCTACAACGGGCACAGGTCGTCCTCGCCGAGTTGGAGTCGCGGCATCGGCTCAACGCCGGCCCGCGACCGATCGTGGTGCCGCCGCCGGAGAAGGCCGGCCGGCGGCGCAAGGCGGCGGGGCAGGGTCCGTCGCTGTTCGGGTCCGACGGTTAGCGACGCTTCGGAGAAGCGTTTTTCCAGGAGGGATTAGCCATGCAGTTCAAGCCCGGCCCGATCGAGGGCGTCATCTGGCGGCCGCTGAAGAAGTACCACGACCACCGCGGCTGGCTGTGCGAGTTGTACCGCAACGACGACCTGCCGGAGGAGTACCGGCCGGTGATGTGCTACGTCTCGGTAACGGAGCCGGGTGTCGCCCGCGGACCGCACGAACACGTCGATCAGGCCGACTATTTCTGCTTCTACGGCCCGTCGAACTTCAAGATGTATCTGTGGGATAACCGCCCGAAGTCGAAGACCTACGGCCACGTCGAGACGCGCGTGGTCGGGGCCGACGAGCCGATGGCGCTGGTGGTGCCGGTCGGCGTCGTTCACGCCTACCGCAACGTCGGCGACGTGCCGGGGCTGGTCGTGAACGCGGCCAACCGACTGTACAAGGGTTGGGGCCGCAAGGAACCGGTGGACGAAATCCGCCACGAGGACGCGGCCGATAGCC
This sequence comes from uncultured Alcaligenaceae bacterium, assembly GCA_964574975.1. Taxonomy (GTDB): domain Bacteria; phylum Planctomycetota; class Planctomycetia; order Gemmatales; family Gemmataceae; genus JAXMAS01. Next base: position 3,773 of record CAZNSL010000062.1, read on the forward strand.
CGTTCCGTCTGGACTGAGCTACAGCGTCTCGTAGGGCCGCGGCAGGCCGATGCGGCTGTAGGTGTCGCCGAGGTGCTTGGCGAGGTGTTCGCGGTAGAGCGGCTTGATGCGCCCGCGCCGCTGGCCGTCGGCGCACAAGGCCCGCAGGTGTTCGAGCTTGACGGTGTGCAGTTGGCGTAAGTCCACAACCATTTCGTTGAGGCCGAGGGTTGTGTCGGCGGGAAGGAAATACGCGCCGAAGACGCGCATGGAGCGCATGTTGCCCTTGATATCGGCCGGTTTGTATTCCCCCTCGTCGACCAATTGTTGTGCGTCGAAGACCCTGGCGACGACGCCCAAGTGTACCTTGGCGTTGGCCAGGTCACACGTTTGCGTAACCACCAACACCCGCTGGAACTCGAATTTTATCTCGAGGGCGTCGGGTATCGAGCCAATGTAGCTCGCGACTTCCAAGAGCGGACAGGAATCGATCAAGTCACCCTGATCGATCGGGTCGAGTACCGCCGGTTGGTCGTAGATCACGGCTCTTCCTCATCGTCGGGCATGATGAAGGGGTCCGGTGGCGACAACTTGCCGCGCTTCGCGATCCCGGTGTAGACCCTTTCCGGCGGAGGTGGTTCCCAGTGGTAGATGAACCCCGTCCCGTCGATGATCGGACGGTTGACCGGGTCCGCCGGGTCGTACGGGATGGCGGTGAACTTGATGCCGTTCTCGGTGAACTCGTACGACTCGCCCGGCTTCAGCCAGCGGTCGAACACGATCGTCGTTCGCTCGTCTGCGACTTCCGATGTTGTCGGCTTCGTCTCTGGCTGGTTCACGTCCGTCCCTCCTGCTGGGGTCTCTCCATTCTACCTGCCCGGCTTTTCGGATGCCACGGCCAGTAGCGGTAGGCCAGTCCGCCGAGGATGCAGGCCCCGCCGAGCCACGTCGCGGCCGGCGGGCGCTCCGTGTCCGGCGCGACCAGGAATGCCCACAGCGGATTCAATAGCGGCTCCAGAAGTGTCAGCATCCCCGCCTCGCGGGCACTAATCGTTTGGAGGCCCCGCGCCATCAGCCAGTACGGCAGGGCCAGTTGCACCGCACCGAACAGGAACAACCATGCCATTTGGCCGGCGGACGGGAGTGGCAAACGGATCGCCCAGGGCAGCAACACCGCCGCCGCCGACAGGTGGTTTAGCACCGTCAGCCAGCGCGGCGACTCGGCGGCAAACGCATGCAAGCCGATCAGGACGCCGGCGTAGAACACGCCGCTGGCCAGGGCCAGCGAAACGACTGTCGCGTCGTCCTTGCCCCAACCGCCGGCCAGGATGACCGCCACGCCGACGCCGCACAACAGTACGCTCGCGGTACTGCGGGCGTCCGGCCGCTCGCCCAGCCACGCGATGCCGTAGAGGTACACCCACACCGGGGCGGCGTACTGGAGGAAGATCGCGTTGGCGGCGGTGCCGCGGGCCAGGGCGGTCGAAAACGTCCAGTTCATCGCCGCGAAGCACGCCGGCAGCCAGAGCAGTTTCGGGTAGAGCCGCACGTCGCGGCGACGCAGCGTTGGCACGAGGACGAGGCCCGCGAAGAAGACGCGATAGAAAGCGATGTGGCCGGGCAGGATCGGCGGGTCGTGCAGGCCGAACGGCGTCGGCGTCAGCAGCACGCCCTTGAACGCGCCGCTGAGGCTCCACAGGACGGCCGCGGCGATGATGCAAAGCAGGGCCGGCCCGCGACCCGGCTTTGCGGCCGGATTCACAGGGCGGCAAACAGGCGACAGACGGCCGCGGCCGACGCCGCGGCCAGCAGCCCAAGGCCGAAGCCGGTCGAAACGAGGACCTGCCAGTACTTCGCGCGCGACCGGGTTGCGACGACCGGGGCCGGCGGGGCCGCCGCGTGTTCCCGCGGCGATGCGCGGAACTCGGGATAGACCGCGATCGGCCGGAAGTGCCGATGCGTGCCGCGAGCGGCTTCGAGGTCCGTGGGCCAGTAGCCGGCCCGCAGGCCGTGTAACACCTGGTTAGTCGTCGCCCGGCGCAGGCTCCAGCCGCCGACCTCGTCGCGGAATCGCAGGTGCCAGATTTCGGCCGCGACTGGGACCGGCGTCTTCTCCGAGACCGCGGGGGGTGGGGCGGCGTTCACGTCGGGGCTGGTCGGCTGGCCGTTACCCGTCAAGCGGGCGCGGGCAGCCGGGTCCTGCATCGCCACGTCCACGTCGATGAAACTCGGCAGCTTGTCGGCGAGCTTCTCACCCTCCAGTGCAGCGATGAGTTCGCTCGCGGTCTGGTAGCGTGCCCGCGGGTCCTTGGCCAGCATCTTGGCGAGGATGGCGTCGAGGGCTACCGGCACCGCGGCGTTGAGCGAGCCGGCTGGCGCGAACGTGCCGCGCTGCTTCGCGGCGACAACGGCCGCGTGGTTCGGTCCGGGGAACGGCACCGAGCCGGTCAGCAGGTGGTAGAGCGTTGCCCCCAGAGCGTACAAGTCGCTGCGGCCATCCACGAACCGGGCGTTCAGCACCTGTTCCGGCGGCATGTACCAGGACGTGCCGAAGCCCTGATGCAGGGCCGTCAGGTCGCTGGCCTCGTCGAGTTCCTTGGCCAGCCCCAGGTCGGCGAGCTTGGCGACGCCGGAGGTGGCGATCAGGATGTTGCCGGGCTTGATATCGCGATGAACCAACCGGCGAGCGTGCAGGAATTCGAGGGCGTACGCCGCGTCGAGGATGACGCGGACGGCGTCGCGCACCGCCAGCGGGCCGGTGCGGTCGAGCAGGAACTGCCCGGACGGGCCGTCGACGTACTCCATGACCAGGAAGTGCCGGCCGGTCGCGGTATCGCGTCCGGAGTAGAGCGTCTGTACGAGGTGCAGGTGTCGCAAGGTCTGCCCCACGCGGGCTTCGCGCAGGAAGCGATCGACCGAGGACTTGTCGTCGGTGAGGTGGTCGGCGAGGACTTTGAGGGCGACGGGTTTACGCTCGGTAGGGTCGTAGCCGAGGTAGACGGCGCTCATGCCGCCGTCGGCCAGCCGGCGCAGCACGCGGTAACGGCCGATGTGGCGCGGTTCGGCCTCGTCACGCGGCGGCGGGCGGACGGAAGTTGGAGCGGTCGGATGCAGTGTGGACTGTTCCATGGACCGTGTCCCGCGGGCGAGTCACGACATTCCGGTCGTGCGGCCGGGCGCGGCAAGTCATGCGCGCGGCGAGTGACCACTGGCTGTCTCAGGGAAAGTGCTGGGCGACACCGTTGACACTTTACCCCCTGACGATACCGGCAGCAAGGTCCGTGCCGGCGATTTTTCGGGAAGTTACCTTCTCGATTCCCGGGCGCGGTCGCAGCGTCTTCGCCGCGTCCACCCGCTACCAATCCGGTCCCAGCGACGGTTGCTCGATCCTGGCCCGGTGAACGCGCAGGCGGACCAGCCCAGGGGTGCGAGCCGCGACCCAAAGCAAGTGGGCCAACTCCTCGGCCGGCCGCCCGGCGTCCGGGAATTCGACGACGCAGGTGCCCGCGCCGATTTCCGCGTGCAGGCGGCCCGTGCGCAGCACCTGCTGCCGGGGCGTTCCTCCTCCCGTATCTGTTACGCCCGCGGAGGGGTCGTCGGTTCGCCCCGGCGGCGAATCGAGCCGTGCCGACTCGTCGAGGCCAGCCCGCAGTGCCCGCAGCGCGGCCAGGGCGGTTTCGACGGCGGTTTCGTCCGTCGCATACCCGGCGAACCGGGTGAGGCCGAGAGGGACGACGGCCACGCCGGCCCGTTCGAGCCGGAACTCCTCGGTCAATGCTGGAAGGCCGAGCCGCCGGAGATACGCCCGCCGCGCCCGGCCCGCCGCCGCCGCCAGCCGGGCCAGCGACGGCAGGCGGTGAAGCAGCTCATTGCCCGACTCGCCAAGATGCATGGCCAACCGCGGCAGATCGACCTCGACGGCGCAGAGTAACTCCGGGTGGGCGCGGTCAACGCCTTCCCCCAGCGGGACGGAGCCGCCGCGATCGAAGGCGAACGCGACTGGTTCGCCGGCCAGCGCTCGCCGGCACAGCCGCAGCAACCGCAGTCGCCCGGCCGGATCGAAGTCGCGTTCGGACAAGTGCCAGTCGATGCGCACGTTCGTGCCGCCCTCCCAGAGCAGGTGCGCGACGAGCGTCTGCCGCAGGTCGTCGAGGCGGGCGTCGCGGTCGTCGGGTTCGCCGGGGAACAGCGGCAACGCCCCGGTGTCGCGGTCGGGCGAGTTCAGATTGACGACGGCCCGCAACCCGGTCGCCAGGAGACCGGCGCGCAAACCTCGTGCCCAGACGGCGGCGCAGCGGCCGTTCGACAGTGCGTACTCCGGCCCGTCGACGACGACGAACTGCCCGTAGCGCTCGCGGGCGGCGATCACCGCGTCGAATGCTTTTGAAGGGTCGCCGACCGGCAGGACGCCGCCGGCGAGTTCCGATGGCGTGTCGGCGTCGAGGAATTGGATCAACCCGGCGTCGGCCGCGGCGACGAGGTCGGGCGAGTACACGTCGCGGCGGGCCAGAGCGCGGTTCGCTTCGCCGGCCGCCTGTCGCACCCGTTCCATGGCCGACGCGGGTTCGGCCGGTCGCGTCGGTTCGGCCGGTCGTTCGGCAACCGCGCTGGGCAATGCCAGGGCCAAATCGGGGTGGCCGAGTTCGCGGACGACGCGCTCCAAAACGTCCGCCGGATCATCGTCGGAGTCGGCGAGGAAGTGCAGAGCAGCGTCGGCCAGTTCGCGGGCCAGGAAGGCGTCAGGCCGGCCGATCCGCGCTCCGGCGGCGAAGACGGCCCGGCACACGGCGTCGCCGTCGGGTGGTCGGGGCAAATCGGTCATTGCGGCCCTCCGGTGGCGGTTCATTCCAGTCTTCCCGCCGGTCGCAGGAAACGCAAGTGGCCACGCCCGATTCGCGGTACCGCCCTGCCCTGGCATCGGCGCGGGCCAGCCGTAAATTGAACGGCACCATGAAAGCCACGACGACCGCGCCAGCCGCCAGTGCTTTCGCCAACAACGGTGATGCACCGCCCGCGGCCGCCGACGCGGCCCCGGCACTCGCTGCCCTTCAGACCAACGTCGCAGGCGTGTTGCTCGGCAAGCCGGAGGTCATTCGCCTGGCCGTTGTTGCCCTGCTCGCCGAGGGGCATATCCTCGTCGAAGACGTGCCGGGCGTCGGTAAAACCCTGCTCGCCAAGGCGCTGGCCCGAAGCCTCGATTGCAGCTTCCATCGCATCCAGTTCACGCCCGACTTGTTGCCCAGCGATGTCCTCGGCACCAGCATCTTTCAACAGCCGACCGGCCAGTTCGTGTTCCAGCCCGGCCCGATCTTCGCCCAAATCGTCCTGGCCGACGAGATCAACCGGGCCACGCCGCGCACGCAGTCGGCCCTGCTCGAGGCGATGAGCGAACAACAGGTGTCGATCGACGGCAAGACCCACACCCTCGGCCCGCCGTTCCTCGTCCTGGCGACGCAAAATCCGTTCGAGTTCGAGGGTACCTATCCGCTGCCGGAAAGCCAGCTCGACCGCTTCCTTATGCGGCTCGAAATCGGTTACCCGGATCGAGCGGCCGAGCGCGACATCCTCACGCAACACCGCGCCGGCGAGCCGGTCGATTCGCTGCAACCGGTTTTGACGGCCGAGCAGGTTGTGACGCTCCAAACGCGGGTGCGGACGATTCGCGTCGAGCCGGCCCTGGCCGACTACGTCCTCGACCTGATCCATGCGACCCGCGAACACCCGGACGTGACGCTCGGCGGCAGCACGCGGGCCGGGCTGGCGCTCTACCGAGCGGCCCAGGCACTGGCGCTGGTTCGCGGCCGCGAGTTCGTGGTGCCGGACGACGTGAAGCAACTTGCCCCCGCGGTGCTGACGCACCGCATTTTGACGCGCGGCTACCGTCAGTCGAGCCGCGACGATACGGCCGCCGCTGTATTGCGCGAGATTATCGAGAATACCCCGGTGCCCGGTTAGCAGGTGTCCAACGCTTCGTGAAGCGTCGCGAACCGAGGCGGGGAAGGAAATCGCGGTGTCGACGCCGTTACCATTGCCGCCGATACGCCTCGACGCTCGGTTACCTCCCGCGCTCCGCTGGCGCACCCGGCCCACCAAGGAAGGCCGCCTGTGGCTCGCCGCAAGCGGCATACTTTGGTTCACCGGCTGGCTGAAGGGCATCAACCTGCTCCTGCTCCTTGCCTACGCAGTCCTCGCCCTGTGGCTACTCAATTGGGTGGTCGCCCGGCGGGCGTTGCGGGGACTGGCCGCTCGGCGCGTCGTCCATCCGCCTGTCTTTGCTGGCAAGCCGACGTTGTGGGAAGTCGAAGTCGCCGATGAGGGTGTCCGCCCGTTTTCCGGCTGGCGCGTACTCGACGAAGGTCCGCACCACCGGGCCGAATGGTTCGTCCTCGAACTGCGCGCCGGCGGCCGCACTCGACTGCGGCAGTCGTTGACGCTGCCGGTCCGCGGGGACTACGAATGCCGGCCACTGCGGGCAGCGAGCGCCTACCCGTTCGGCCTGGTGTCCCGCGAAGCGGAGTTCGCCGATGGCGAGCGGTTGACGGTGTTGCCACCGGTCGGCACTCTGCACGCCGGACGGCTACGGCGTTGGCTGGCCCAGACGCCGCGGCCGGACGAGCGCACCCGTCGCAGTCGTCGTAAGTTAGCTACTGAGGTGGAGTTCCACGGCTTGCGTGCCTTCCGGCCGGGCGACAGCCCGCGCTGGATTCATTGGCGCACTTCGGCGCGGCGCGGCGAGTTGATGGTAAGAGAGTTTGACCAAGGCACCCATCACGATTTATGCTTGATAGTCGAGCCGTACTCGCAGCGGCCCGGCGACCCAACCTTGGAGGCGGCCATACAATTGGCTGCGACGATCTGCTGGTCGTGGGCGGAAGATGTGGGCGACCGCGTGCTGCTGGCCGTCCTCGGCGGCGACCCACCCGTCGTTACCGGCAACCGCTTCGCGCAACTGGAGTGTCTCGCCCGACTTGCGGGCAGCGACAGCCCCAGGCCCGACGCGATGCTGGATGAGCTTGGCCGCTTTAGCCTACCGGTCGGCCCGGCCCTGCTGGTCAGCAGCCGGGCGGCAACGGGCCTCGCGGAGTTGCTGAGCCGCCGGCTGGACCGGCCGGTCGCCTTGATCGATACGACCCGCCCGCCCGGCTTTTACCAACCGCCTGCCGACCCAGGGGAGGTGGCCGATGGCGTTTGATGCCCCGTTGCAGGTTCGCTTTCGCCGCAGCCTCTACCTGACCCTGGCTCTAGCCTGCGCCGCGCTCGGCTATGCAGAACTGACGTTCCTGCCGGAAATGGCCGCGTTCACTGCCGTCGTCGTTGCACTCCTGGTCGTCGCATACCGGGCGGAAGGACGTTGGGTACTCGGTTCGTGGGCGGCCAACGTCATCGGCGCGACGATTGGAGCCGCTTCGCTCGGCTGGGTCACCTACCAGTTCTTCCGCCCCTGGGGCGGCACACTGCTCGACCAGTTGCCGTGGCCGACATCGCTCTTGCCGTACCTCGGCCCGATGCTGATGATCCTGATCCCGGCGAAGTTGTTCCGGCCGAAGCACGAGGGAGACTTCTGGGGCTTGCAGGGCATCGGCCTCATGGCCGTCGCCCTCGGCTGCGCGCTGGCCGGCGATGCGACGTTTGCCGGTTTGACCCTTGCGTACCTGGCCAACCTCATCTGGAGCCTGACGTTGTTCTACCTCGTGCGCGAGGGGGAACGGCGCGGGGTCGCGCTCGGCCGGGCGCGGCCAGCGCGGACAATCCAGTACAGCATCCGCTGGTTGGCCGGCGTCTTCGGATTGGCGCTGTGCCTGTTCCTGGCGACACCGCGGAACGGCGACGGTCGATGGGAACTGGTCCTCAATGGCGGCCGGCTTCAGACCGGCATCGACGAGCGCACACAGATCGACCTGAACAAGTCCGGTACTGTTACGCCGAACCGCGACCTGCTCTACGAGGTGGTGGCAAAGACGTTCGACGGCCAGCTCAAGACGGACCTCGATCCGTCGCAGCGTTGGCGAAGTACGCACTTCAACCACTACGAGGCCGGTCGGTGGGAGATGCGGCAGGAGTTCATGCCCGAGTTCCGCAAGGAGTTCCGCCGCGAGCAACTGTTCGTCCGGAAGCCCCCCGAGCCGCTCCCTGCTCCGGAGGTCGGCGACTTGCCGCTCGAACCGTCCGAGTTCACCCTCGAGTTCCGCGCGCAGCGCGGCGCACCGGGCCGGATCCACGCCGAGCCGATCACGAACCGTCGGCCTCATTACGGCATCTCGCAACTCGCACCGGGCCGAGGTGGACGGGTGATGCCGTGGTTCAACCCGGCGGAAAGCGAACTGCAAGTGGCCGGGACGGGAGGCGGCGGCCGCGCGCCGTACCATCAGATCGTCACACCGACCGGCGAGACGGGTGTGCGGCCTGCGCTGCGAATCGACGACGCATTCCGCGAGTTCCACTGCGAGTGTACCTCCGTGCCGGAGGTCCACAAATACTCCTCGCAACTGGTCCGCCGTTACATCGACGAGGGCAAACTGCCGACCACCGCCTGGAACCCGACGACCGCACAGGCGCAGACCAACGAGGTTCCGCCCGAACTCGCCGAGCGAGTTGCTCACTCGCTGGCGACGCACTTATCGGCATCCGGCAACTTCCGCTATACCCTCGACCTGGTGCGTGGCGACGACCAACTCGACCCGGTCGAGGACTTCCTCAAGAACACCAAGAGCGGCCACTGCAACCGCTTCGCATCGGCCCTAACGTTGATGCTGCGTTCCCAGGGCATCCCGGCACGGATCGTCCTCGGCTTCTACGGCTATGAAACCCAAGGCAATGGCACGTACGAGATCCGCCAATGCCACGCTCACAGTTGGGTGGAAGCCCTGATCCGCCGCGAAGAGAACGGCCAGCCGGTGTGGAAATGGTTGACGCTCGACCCGACGCCGACGGGCGAGGTGGCCCAGGCGGCCGCGT
>CAZNSL010000063.1:0-6324 GCA_964574975.1 uncultured Alcaligenaceae bacterium
ATCGCTTCGGCCAGCGTCCCGGTCGGTGCGCCGCCAGCCCCCGGACCCATGATCTCCCAGAACAGGGTGTGGTTGGCGTGCCCGCCGCCGTTGTTGCGCACCGCCGTGCGCACTGCCTCCGGCAGCGAGGCCAGGCCGCGCAGCAAGTCCTCGATCGACTTCGATTGCAAGTCGGCGTGCGACTCGAGGGCTTTGTTCAGGTTATCGACGTACGCCTTGTGGTGCCGGTCGTGGTGGATCTCCATCGTCATCTTGTCGATGGACGGCTCCAGCGCGTCAGCGGCGTACGGCAGGGGAGGCAGTGTGAACGCCATGTGTCATCTCCTCGGTGAATTACGGCGGTCGTTCGGGCGTGGGACGTTATAGACGCCCAGGATGTGTGGGCAACTTGCGTGCCCGTTCAGCGGGCCAGGGTGTACGCGACGCCGGCCGCCGCCACGAACGTGACGACCGCCCCGGCAGCGAGGAGGAGCCGATTCGGCCGGCGGGATTCCGGCGGTTCCTGGCTGGACAGGGCCAACCGCACGTCGGAGTCGGGCTTCAGCGGCGGGGCGAAGCCGAGCGCCGCCGCCCATGCTTCGACGGCCCAGCGGGCCTGCAACTCCGGCAGTTTGGTGCGGTCGCGCAGCCAGCGGCCGAGGGCGTCGCGGCTCTGCTTCGGCTTATTGGTGAGCTGCCGGACGATGTCGTGATTGAGCGCGGTTAACAGAATATCGACTTCGCTGGGGTAGCCTTTGGCCTTCTGTCGCAGAAGCATCTCGAAGCTCCGCGGCGTATTGGCGACGGTGATGCCGTATTCGCGCATCAGTTCTGCCAGGGCGAGCGCGGCGGCGTTGTTCACGGCGTTCCCCTTGGTGCCCGAATCGACGAACGACCATTCAATACTAGAAGTCGTCCTGGAAGCCAGGAACCGCCGCCGGCAACGGTTTGAGCGACGCACGTTGCCGCCAGGTCGTCCCCCCGCGAGTATTGTCAGGATGCCACACGACATCGAACAGCCGGATTGCTTCTACCTGGGCCGCGAGTACGACTTGGCCAAACGCGAGGTCCTGCCCGACCGGGCCGTCATGTACGACGCCCGCGATATGCTCACGCACGGCGTCGTCGTCGGAATGACCGGCTCCGGCAAAACCGGGCTGTGCATCAGCCTGCTAGAAGAAGCTGCCATCGACGGCATCCCGTGCATCATCATCGACCCCAAGGGCGACCTGACCAACCTCCTGCTCCAGTTCCCCGACCTCGACCCGAAAGACTTCCTGCCTTGGATCGCCGCGGAGGACGCGCGTAGCCGGGGCACGACACCGGAGGAATACGCACAACAACTCGCCGACCGCTGGCGCAAGGGCATCGCCGAGACCGGTCAGCCGCTCGAGCGCGTTCGCCGGCTCAAGGACGCCGCCGACTGGGCCGTGTACACACCGGGCAGCGACGCCGGGTTGCCCTTGAGCGTGTTGCAGACGTTCGTCGCCCCGCCGCCGGGCACACCGCGCGAAATGCTCAACCAGAAGATCGACGCCACCGCCTCGGCACTCCTGGGGCTCAGTGGCGTCGACGCCGACCCGCTCCAGTCGCGCGAACACATCCTGCTGGCGCAAATCCTGCTGCACGCCTGGTCGAAGGGCAACGACCTCGACCTCGCCCAACTCATCAGCCAGGTGCAGTTGCCTCCCATGGGCCGCATCGGCACGTTCGATGTGGAGACGTTCTACCCCGAAAAGGAACGTCTCAAGCTCGCCATCGCACTCAATAACCTGCTTGCGTCACCGAGCTTTTCGACGTGGCTCGAAGGCGATCCGCTCGACCTGACGAAGCTGCTCGCTAGCAGGAACGGCAAACCGCGGCAGGCGATCTTCTACGTCGCCCACCTCGACGACGCCCAGCGGATGTTCTTCATCACGCTCTTGCTCGAGGAAGTGCTGAGCTGGACGCGCAAGCAGTCGGGCACGACCGACCTGCGGGCGATTCTGTACTTCGATGAGGTGTTCGGCTACTTGCCGCCGCACCCGGCCAACCCGCCGACGAAGTTGCCGCTGATGACGCTGCTCAAGCAGGCGCGGGCGTTCGGCGTCGGCGTGTTGCTGGCGACGCAGAATCCCGTAGACCTCGACTACAAGGCTCTGTCGAACGCGGGCACGTGGTTCGTCGGCAAGTTGCAAACCGAGCGCGATAAGGCCCGGCTCATCGAGGGCTTGCAGGGAGTCGCGGCCGAGCGCGGCACGCTCAGCGATCGCGCCCACCTGGAGCAAGTGATTTCGGCACTGGGCAACCGCGTGTTCCTGCTGCACGACGTCCATCGGCCGCAGCCGATCCTGTTCCAGACGCGCTTCGCCCTGTCGTTCCTTCGCGGGCCGATGACCCGCGATCAGGTGGCCCAACTTATGGAGCCGCTGAAGACGGCGGTCGCCCCGCCGCCGGCCCCGGCAGAGACGGGCGAAGCCCGGCAGGCGGATCGCGACTTCCGCGCGGCGCTGCGGGCGAAGCCGGCCGGTGGTGGTGGCGAGGCACTCAACCACGTTCCACCAGGGCTGCCGGCCGACCTGGAGAATTACTACTTACAGATCGTCGGCGCGCCGCCGGCACCGGGCACGCCACTCCTGTACCAGCCGCGGCTTGTCGCTTCGGCCGAGGTCGCGTTCGTCGACAAGAAACGCGGCGTGGAACAGCGTCGCCAGTACCACAAACTTCTCGCGCCGCCAGCCGTCGGGCAGCCGCCGATGTGGCCGGCGGCCGAAGACTGTTTCCCGCGCCTCGAAGTGCCGCCGACGACCGCCGCGACCTGGGCCGACGTGCCCGGCGAATGGAATACGGCCCAAAAGATTCGCGCGCTTCAGAAAGGGTTCGGCGAGTTCCTCTACGCCAACGCTCGTTACGCGCTGGCCGAGAACAAGAAGCTCAAGCTTGTCGGCCAGCCCGGAGAGGACGCGGCCGCGTTCGCCCACCGCTGCCAGGAGGCGGCCCTCAAACTGGCCGACGCCGAGGCCCAGACCCTCGAAGAGAAGTATCGCCCGAAGTTTGCCAAGCTCAAGTCCGCGGTGCCTCCACCCCCGGAGCCGAAGGAGTTGACGTGGCGCGAACGGCTACTTCCGAAGTTCATGCAGACTGAGACGATCACATTCGGCCCTACGATGAAAGCCGCCGACGCGGAGAAATTGCGCAAACTCGAAGCGGAGTACCAGGCCAAGCGCGTCGCTCTCTTCGAGTCGTGGAAGGCGGACGGCGATGCAATCGCGGACGTGCTGCTCGCGCCGCGCAAGAGCGACGTGACCGTGCAGCGCTTCGGCTTGGTGTGGGCACCGTTTTGGCGGTTGCCGACGGGGGAACTGCGGGCGGCATACCGCGCAGAGTTGGTAGCCAGGGGCTGACGCCCCTGGCTACCAACGGCCGCCCCTCCGGGGCTAAGACTGAGCTTAACCTTGCACCGGCATGCACACCTGTTCGAGAAGGCGCTCGCACTTCTCCTGGATCACATCGGCCAGGTTCGGCAACGGCTGCCCGGCGGTGAGCGCTTGCGTTACGGCCGCCAACCAGCGCGGGAACGCCGATAGCGTCGCAAACGTGTCCAGACTCACGGCCTCGACGCGGGCGTGATGCCCCATGCGCTCTGCCTCCTGCCACAAGGTCTTGCTCTTGCCGGAGAGCGTCGAATCGTCTTCGGGACGCAGCAGGATCAAGTGGTCGAGCATCGCGGGGTTGGCGTCCATCGCGGCCAGCTTGATTTCCAGATCCTTCGGCTTGCCAGCCCCACGGGCCAGGAACAGGCCGAGGCCGACCTTCCACGGTTGACCGTCCTTGCAGGCCCAGTGGGCCAGCGTCAGCACTCCGTAGGTCGGGTGGTCGCCGTAGGTCCACTCGCCGACAACGTGCTGCAAACGCCACGGGCCGACTTTCACGCCGTGCTCGTGGCAAACGATCAAGAACGTGCCCAAGCCGGCCTGGAGTTCGCGAGTCGCCCCGGTCAATGCACCCTCCGGCTCCAAGCGGCGGCGGGCCATCCGCTGCTCCTGGTCCCACAGTTCGCACAGGGTTTCGTGCGTGAGCGCCGATTGTGGCCGCTCCGGCTCCAGAGCCGGGTTCGGACCGACGACGACACCGCCGACGCGCTCGGCGATGGCCGGCGGCAGCGGCTCGTCCACCGTCGGCGGGATCATCATCCGACCGAGTTCCGGCATCTGCTCGCCGAGGACCATCGTGTTCTTGACGAACAAGTCGTCGGCGAACGTCATGTCCGGCGACGATGGTTCAGCGGCGACCGTCACGGGAGCCGGTTCCGGTGTTGGCACTTTTCCCGTTTGCGGCTCCGGCTTCAACTCGTTGCCGAAAACGACATGGTCGAATAGGTGCCGGAATTGCTGGAGCATGTCGCGCAGCGTCGGCTCGGTGCGTGCGACTCGGATCACCTGTTCGTCTGCGAACGGGTAGACCGGCGAAAGCTTGTCGCCGTCGGTCACCTCGTCGATGGCCGCTCGCAAGCGTGCCTCGACGACCTGCCGCACGAGTTCCGCCGGCGGGGCCACGAGCGTGAGCGACTTGATGGTGCCGAAGCGCGGCACATGGATCGGGTTGTTGAGCCGGTCCTGGATGTAGCCGTCCAGCGACGGCACGAAGCGGTTCCACAGGCCACGCTCGGCGAACACCAAGAAGCAGACGCCGTCGATCTGGTGCATCGTTTGCACGATGCCGGCGAAGAACGCCTCAGCCGTCTTGTGGGCGTCGTCGGAACGTCGGGCCAACAGCAGGTCTTCGAGCTGATCGAACGCGACGACGACGGGAATCTTCAGCCCACGGAAGCACTCCATCAGCACCTTGAAGAGCGCCAACACGAGGTCGGCGCGAGCTGGCCTGACCTGGAACGCCAGTTCGGCGAAACCGTGCGTGAGGAAGTTCGCCAGCGTCGATTCGTCGCCCAGGAAGCTCGCCCGACAGAAGCCGTTGTAGATCGCCCGGCGCATTAGTCCGGCGGTGTTGTGCGTCTCGGTGCGCTCGACGTAGGCGGCGATGACCTCACACGCCTTGTCGGCCGGCAGCCCGGCTTCGTGGCATGCTCGCTTGACGCTCATCGGGGCCTTGGCCCCAGCGGCGCGGGCGTTGAGCGTGTCGATCAGCCAGGTCGATCGCTCGGCCGTCGGCCCGCTCTTGAGACCCAAGGCCCGCGCCCACTTGCCCAGTCCCTGGGCCGGGAACAGCACGACGCGCTCGGCCGGCGACATCTCGTTGAGCGCCCGGCCCAACAGTCGCCGGCTCAACTCATCGCCGACGAAGTCGAGCGGCCGGACGCCCTTCTGCCGGCCGCCGCCAAGGAGTGTATCGACGATCTGGTAGAGCAGGTATTCGAGGAAGTCGGTGTCCTTCTGGTACACGCCGGGAGTCACGAGGAGCTGCCACGCGCCTTCGGTGCCGTGCTTGATCGAGTGCAACAGGTGCGTCTTGCCGCTGCCCTTGTTGCCGAGGACGGGCACGATCTCCGAATGGGCGGTCGGATCGTAGCGGTACAGGTCCATGACGCCGAGGAGCATGTCGCGCTCGGCGGCGAACAACTCGGAGACGTGGTAGCGGGCGCAGACCTCGTCGTCGGGGTTGCGGGCGAAGCAATTGCGGAACGGATTACCGGCCCGGCGCAGCCCTTCGAGGGCGCGGTCGGCCAGCGGGCGCTCGGCGGTCGTCGTGGACATCGTTCTGGCCTCCATGCTGTGGTCAGTGGACAGTGGTCGGTGGTCAGCCGGAAAGGCTTGGCGTGCGGCCCGGCCAATCGGACGTAGTCAGACCAGCCTGACCACTGACCACTGACCACTGACCACTCTTTCGCAAACTGGCGTAGTACGCGATCTCGTGCCCGATCATCAGTGCGAACGCCGGCTCCGGTAGGGCGTAGAGCGGGCCGGTCCACGGGTGTAGATAGATTTCCTCGGCGTCGTGGAGCCGTCGCAGGCCGTCGTGGAACTGGCCGACCGTCAAGGCTGGGTGCGACGCAGAGAGTTGTCGGTACAAGGCCGGAAGCGGCAAGTCGCCTGCAGTCCCGGCCGGCCATTCGCTCAGCGCGGCGCGGGCGTCGGGCAACCAATCCGAGCCGGAAGCGTGAGCGACGGACGGCTTGACCGTCGCTAACGCTTCCGGCTCGGACAGGCGGCGCAGCACACGCTGAATTGCGCCCAGTTCGTCGGTCATGTGACGGGCGGCGGCGATGAGTTCGTCCACCTGCTCCCGTCGCGACTCGACGGCACGGGTCAGGTCATCGAGAACCTGCTTCGGGCTGGTGTGTTCTTCGAGGAACGCCAGGCCGCGCGACGTGGCGGTGTACGCACCGTCGGTGTCGGCCAGCAAACCCTC
>CAZNSL010000063.1:6334-12672 GCA_964574975.1 uncultured Alcaligenaceae bacterium
GACTTGCCGGCGGCCGTCGCGGGGAACAATCCCGGTGTGGCCCGGGTGGCGTGTAGAGGTAGCCCCGCGGGCGCGAGGGCGGCTTTGCCGAGGGCGGCGAGCAACAGTTGCGTGAGCTTGTCGGCCAAGCGTGCCTCTCCGTGGCGTCGCGGCGGGGCGCAGTCCGTGCGGCCGGCAGTTTACGCGAAATGCGGTCGGGCTGGCAAGACCAGCAAGCGCCCTTCTCCCGCCACCATCCGGCGGCATACAATCGACCGCATTCGTCGGAAGGCCGGTGCCCCGCGTGCGTTGTCCCGTCCGCAGGGCCGTATCGGCCGATTCCTGAGTCCTTTGGGAGTGCGTCCATGCGAGTTCACCGATTTTCGCGTACGACGTTTCTGACCGCCTGGTGTTTGCTTTGCGCTCTCGGTGCCGCCGCCCGCGCCCAGTCGAACGGCGACAAGGCCGCACTCGACCGGGCCGTTTTCGACGCACTCGGACGACTGAACGACGAAGCCCGCATCCTGCACAACAAGCCCAACTTCGACGCCACCGGCTGCTACCGCACCTTCAAGGGTGGTCTCATCGTCGCACGCGTCATGCTCGATTACCGGCCGGATCTCCAGAAGGAACTCGACGATGGCCTCGCCGCGGCAGAACGGCTGCCACTCAACGGCGACACTAACAACAACCGCAACCTCGCCATTCACAACCTCATTCAAGGCATCCGCAAGAAACTGAAAACGCCTACAGCCGCAGCCCCGACCAGCCCCGACGTCAAGCCCGCCGAGCCTATCGTCAAGGGACCGACGCCGGTGCCGCCGCCACCAAAGACCGTACCCCTGCCCCCGCCACCGGACCCGAAAACTGACCCTGGATTGCCGAAACCGGCCCCGACCCCACCTGCCCCGCCACCTCCCAGCGAGCAAACGCTTTGGAAGAAGATGGGCGGCGAGGAGAAGTTCAAGAAGATCGTGGACGACTTCGTGGCGCTCACGGCCGACGACCCTAAGGTGAACTTCAGCCGCGGTGGTAAATTCAAACTCGATGACGCGAAGGTCAAAGAGTTGAAGGAACGGCTCGTCGCCTACTTCAGCTCGATCACCGAGGGCAATATCCCCTACACCGGCAAGTCAATGGCCGATGTCCACAAGGACATGAACATCACGCAGGCCGAGTTGGACCAGGCGATCGACAACCTGCGGCTCGCGGCCGAGAAGCAAGGGGTCGCCGCTGCCGATCTCGACGAGTTCATCAAGCGCGTGAAGGCGAAGTCGAAGGAGTTTCTGCCGCCGGCCGAGGATAAGAAAGAGGAGAAGAAGGAAGACAAGAAGGACGACAAACCGCCCACCGACGACAAGAAGGACGAGAAGCCGCCCGTGTAAGCGAGACGGCACCCTGTAAACTCCGATGGACGCAGACGGATCATTCACCATGATCACTCTGTGTCCATCGGTGTTTGTCCGTGACCACTCGCACCGGACCCTGTGACATGAAAATCCTTGCACTCGTCGCACTGATCCTCGTGCTTACCGCCGTCGCCGCCACCGCCGAACCGATGGGAGAGGACGCCAAACTCGCCGCCTACTTCCGTTCGTACCTCGACGAGGACTTCCGCCGACACCCCTACGCGGCCACCCGCGCCGGCGACCACAGCTACGATGACCGCCTCGAGGATTTGTCGCCGAAAGCGCGGACGGACGATCGCGCCTTCGTCGAGCGCACGCTGGCTGAGCTGCCGAAGCGCGTCGAGTACGCAAAGCTCTCGCGGGCCGGGCAGATCGACTACGAAATCCTGCGACACGCCCTGCGCTACGCCGTCTGGCAGAACGAACACCTCAAACCGTTCGAGACGAACCCGCGACTCTGGACCGAGTACCTGAGCGATAGCGTCTTCAATCTTCTCACGCAATCGACGCAACCGCGCGAAACGAACGTTCGCAACGCTGCAGGCCGTATCGGCTTCATCCCCCGCATCGTCGCCGCGGCCAAGGCCAGTTTGACGAACCCGCCCAAAGTCGTGACCGAAACGGCGATCAAGCAGAACCGCGGCTCGATCGCGTTCTACGAGTCGGAAATCTACTCGCTGTGCGGCGAGACACCGCAGGTCAGTGCACTGGCCGGCCCGTGCCGCGCGGCCGTCATTGCCCTCAAGGAGTACCAGGACTTTCTGGAAAAGGAACTGCTACCGCGTGCGACCGGCGAGTGGCGGATCGGCCGGGCGAAGTTCGAGGAAAAGCTGGCCTACGACCTCGACGCCGGCCTGACGGCCGACGAGGTACTGCGCGAGGCGGAGTCGGAGGCGGATCGTGTCGAGCGCGAAATGGTCGTCATCGCCCGACAACTGTGGCCGAAACTGTTCCCCGAAAAGGCCACGCCACCCGACGATGCGGCCGGCCGCCGCGAATTGGTGGCGTCCGTCCTTGCGGAATTGTCGAAGGACCACGGCAAAGTCGAAGACCTCGTCGCCGACGCCAAGGCGACCGTCGAAACGATCCGCGCCTTCATCCGCGACAGGGACATCCTGCGCCTGCCGGAGCCGGACCGCTGTACCGTGATTGAAATGCCGGAGTTCCAACGCGGCTACTCGGTCGCTTACCTGAACGCGGCCCCGCCACTCGATCCTCACGCTCGAAGCCATTACGCCGTCAGCCCACCGCCGAAGGACTGGGACGACCGCCGCGTGGCGACGTACTTGCAGGAGTACAACCGGCACATGTTGCAAGTGCTGACGATCCACGAGGCGTATCCCGGCCACTACGTCCAGTTGGAGTACGCGCACCGCGATCCGTCACTCGTTCGCAAGGTGCTGGAGAACGGCACGTTCATCGAAGGCTGGGCCGTCTACACCGAGCAGATGATGCTCGATCAGGGCTACGGCAACGGCGACCTGGCGCTACGGCTGCACCAGTTGAAGTTCTACTTGCGAGCCGTCGTCAACGCGATCCTCGATTCCAAGATGCACTGTGCCGGCATGACCGATGATGAAGCGAAGGCGCTCCTCGTCGGCCGAGCGTTCCAGTCGGACGCCGAGGCCGTCGGGAAGATCGTGCGGGCGAAGCTATCGAGTTGTCAACTCTCGACGTACTTCGTCGGGCGGACGGCGTTCTACCGACTGCGACAGGCGGTGCAGCGCGATTTGGGCGATGCGTTCGACCTGGGCCGCTACCACGAGGCCGTGCTGGCGCACGGTTCGCCGCCAGTGAAGTATTTGCCGGAGTTAGTGCGCGATCGCCTCAAGATGCCCCGATAGGAGGCACATTACTCGGCCAAGACCGGACGCACGTCGGCCTCGCCAGTCTCGACACCGACCTCGACCTCGCCAATCCGCGTCGGCAGCACGAATCGCAGCGCACCGGCCACGGCCTTCTTGTCGCGGCGCATCGCATAGAGGAGCGCGTCGGGGTTCCAGTCGGACTGCGGGGCCACTGGCAGGCCGAAACGACGAAGGAGTTCCGACTGCCGTCGCGTCGCATCGGGACGGATGCGTCCGAGACGCTCCGCCAACCGACTCGCGCACACCATGCCTGCCGCGACCGCCTCGCCGTGCAGCCACGTTCCATAGCCGCCCACGGTCTCGAATGCGTGCGCGAACGTGTGGCCGTAGTTTAGGACCGCCCGTTCGCCCGTCTCCTCGCGCTCGTCCATTTCGACGACGAGCGCTTTCAACTCGCACGACTTGCGGACGACGTACTCGACCGACGCTGACGTGCGCTGGAGAAGCGCGTCCACCGCGCCTTCCAGCCAGTCAAACAGATCGGAGTCGAGAGCGACGCCGTACTTCACCACTTCAGCCAAGCCGCTACGGTACTCGCGATCGGGCAGCGTCGCCAGCATCGCCGTGTCGATCCAAACACCTGCGGGTTGGTGGAACGCGCCGACGAGGTTCTTGCCCGCGGTCAGGTTGATGCCGACTTTGCCGCCGACCGACGAATCGACCATCGCCAGGAGCGTGGTCGGCACCTGGAAAAACGGCAGGCCTCGGTTGTAGGTCGCGGCGACAAAGCCGGCGAGGTCGCCGACAACGCCGCCACCGACAGCGACCACCGGCGTCTTGCGGTCGGCAGGGAGTGCAGCCAACACTTCGTAGAGGTGAGCGACGACCGCCAGGGATTTCGACGGCTCGCCAGGAGACACCGTGGCGAAAATCGGCTCGATGCCTGCCGCGTGGAGCGACCGGGCGACGGTTTCCGCGTGCTTCGAGACGTTCTCGTCGGCCACCATGAACGCCTTGGATGCCGTGCAGCGTTCGCGCGCGAACGGACCGAAGCCGCCAAGGTCCGCGGTGGTGACGGCGATGTCGTAGGAACGCGGACCGAGGTTGACGCGGAGCATGGCAGCTTCACCGCGGGCGCGGGGTACGATCCCGTTCACGATACCGGGAGGCCGCGCCGGCCGCCAGGGCGGGATTCGGCCTGTCCGATGTCCCATCGAAAGGTATAATGCCAGCTAACGCGCTCTCGAAGGGATTCCGACGATGTGGCTCGCAAACCTGATAAACCTGGCTGTGATCCTCACCGGCCTGTTCCTGATCGGACTGGTACTGATCCAGCGTGGCAAGGGCGGCGGACTGGCCGGAGCGTTCGGTGGCGTCGGCGGTTCCAGTCCGTTCGGCTCCAAGGCCGGCGACTCGTTTACCCGATTCACGATCTACACGGCCGCGTTCTGGCTTCTGCTAATCATGTGGCATGTGCGCGTGCTCAATAACACCCGACCGGACGACGTTTCCGCCAACATGCCCGGCGTGACACCGACCAGGTCCGGCGGCTGAACCGACGCGGGGGCGACGTGCTGCTGAGCATGACCGGACACGGCGAGGCACGCGGCGGCGGAGACGCCCTGCACTTGGCCGTAGAAGTCCGCTCGGTCAACAACCGTTATCTCAAGCTCATGCTCCGTGCCCCGGAGCCGTATAATCTGCTCGAAGCCGAGGTCGAAAAGGTCGCCCGACGGTACGTTCGCCGCGGCACCTTGCAGGTCCATCTGCACGTCGATCGCCCACTGGCCGCCCAGGACTACGCCCTCAACGCCGTTGCCCTCGCCAGCTACGTCCGTCAGGCGCAACAAGTCGCCGAGGAACTCGGTGTCGCAGCGGAGGCCCTCCTCGGCTCGGTCCTCGCGCTGCCGGGCGTCGCCCCGGAACCGGGTACTCGTGATACCTCGTTCGAGGACGAGTGGCCGCAGATCGAAAAGGTTCTGAGTGAAGCCCTCCAACGGCTCCAGGCAATGCGCCAGGACGAGGGCGCGCGGATGGCCCACGAATTGCTGCACTACCGGACGCACGTCGCCGACCAGTTGGAGTTGATCCGCCAGCGGACATCGCTGATCGTCACCGGGTACCGGGATCGACTACACGAACGGGTCAAGGCCCTGCTCGTCGAGGCGAACGTGACGGTCGATGCGGGCGACTTGATCAAGGAAGTTTCGGTCTTCGCCGAGCGCAGCGATGTGGCCGAGGAGGTCACGCGATTGGCCAGTCACCTGGAACAGTTCGAGCAGGTCGTGCGCACTGAGGCGGACGGGCCGGGCCGCAAGCTCGAATTCGTCGTGCAGGAGATGGGCCGCGAGGCAAATACGATCGGCTCGAAGGCCAGCGACGTGGCCGTCTCCCGGCACGTCGTCGAGATCAAGGCGACGCTGGAAAAGGTGCGGGAGTTGATACAGAACGTCGAATGAAGGGTCCGCTCGTCATCCTGTCCGGCCCGAGTGGCGTCGGCAAGTCGACGGTCATCCGCCGACTCCTGGCCGACCCGCCGGGGCCGCTGCGCTTGTCCGTGTCGGCGACAACGCGGTCACCACGGCCGGGCGAAGCGGACGGTATCGCCTACTACTTCTGGGACCGCGATCGGTTCGAGCGCGAACTAACCGCCGGAGCGTTCCTGGAACACGCGACCGTCTTCGGACGCGACTATTACGGGACGCTCAAGACCGAGGTCGAGCCGTACCGTACGAAGGGAATCGGCGTCGTCCTCGACATCGACGTGCAGGGGGCGGACCAGGTACGGGCCAAGTACCCGGACGATCACTGTTCGATCTTTTTGACCGCCGGTCTGGACGAATTGGAACGGCGCATCCGCACCCGCGGGGCCGAGTCGGAGGAGGCGATCGCGCGACGACTGGCGACGGCGAAGTCCGAACTCGCCCGCGCGGCCGGTTATCAGTACCTAATCCTGAACGACGACCTCGACGCGGCCACGGCCGGCGTCCGCGGCGCCGTGGCGGGGCTATTTCCGAGGGGATGAAATGCTCGACGACTTGAAGGAAGAGGCAATCGTCAACAAGGTGGGCGGCCGGTTCAAACTGTCCACGCTGATTCAAAAGCGCATGGTTGCCTTGAACACCGGTGCCCGCCCGCTCGT
>CAZNSL010000064.1:0-5221 GCA_964574975.1 uncultured Alcaligenaceae bacterium
GACGCCTCCTGAATGCGGGGCGGATGCCTCGACGCGCGGCGGCCTGCTCCGGCCACCCACGGGGTCGCAGGGGTCGCGGCGGCTCCCAGCGAACCCCCTCACCGAAATTCCGTAGCGTAGGCACCGTCGTCCGCAACCGGCATAGGCCAGGGCCGGCCTTCGGCGGTACGAATTCGCGGGACGGCAGTACACCGGAAACGCCCCCAGCCGACCGGTGGATCAGGCTGACATCGGGCGGTCACACGGCATCAGCCGGGTGCCGTGGGTCCGTCCGCCAGGCAGAGCGCCACGTCGTCGAACCGTCGCATCTGCGACCCGGCACTGCCGGCGGACGGCGCGTCTGTGTCCAGCCGGCCAACCGGTAGAGGTAGCGTCAGGGCAGCATCAGAATTGGACGCGTCCGTCCTGTCGTCGCCGACAACGCAAGGAAGGTTTGCCGCGCGCCCACTGATGTGGGCGCGCGGTCTGACTTAATTTGATTGTTAAAGCGTAAGGTTCTTCAGGATAAAGAGTTGAGATAGGTCAGCATTCGCACGGGCGGCGATTTCGCCGTCTGGACCACTCAGGGATTCAGGAACCTGTCGCTACCTAGATCTTCATACTTTGGACGAGCTTAACAACCGCCATTCCGACATTCGCCACATTGAACCATGATCCACGAATCTCGGCAAGCGTTTCCGATCGTGTTCGAGCTGCGGGGTGCTGCTACCACGCTGGAACACGTGCCGGCATAGTTAGCTGGACAGGACAGCCAGGCACTACTTAGGGGGCTTGACCGGCTCGCGCTTCGGCTGGACGGCCATGTGCCAAAAGTCCTCACCGTACGTCTGGCGGACGACGAGCATCCGCATGACGTCGGTCGTCCCGTCGGCGATGCGCAGCCCGGTCAGGTCCCTGAGGCGATCCCCGAGGTCGACCGTCGTCGAATAGCCTTCGCCGCCGAACGCCCGCATCGCCGCGTCGGTCGCCTGGAGGGCGATCTCGACGCCCTCGGCTTTGAGCCCGTTGATTAGTGGCTCCGCCGCGTCGTAGTCGCCGCGGTCGATCAGCGCGGCAGCGTCCCGGGCGAGGGCGTGGGCCATCCGCAGCTGGGTCGTGTACTGGCCGATGGGCTGCTGCAAGTGCGTGAACCGGCCGATCGGCCCGCCGAACGCCTCCCGGCTTTTGATCCGCTTCGCCATCTGGTCGAGCGCACTTTCGCCGGTCCCCAGGGCGGCGGCGACCTGCATCAGCCGCCAGTAGAGGAAGTGCTTTCGAAAAATCGTCAGCCCGTCCCCGTCTTTGCCGACCAGACGGCTTTCGGGAACGAACAGGTCCTTGAAGGAGACGCCGCCGAACGAGTTTCCCGTCAGGCCGTGGGCCTCTAGCCGTTCGATCGTGAGCCCGGGCGTATCGATGGGCAAAACGAAGACGCTCAGCCGTC
This sequence comes from uncultured Alcaligenaceae bacterium, assembly GCA_964574975.1. GTDB lineage: Bacteria > Planctomycetota > Planctomycetia > Gemmatales > Gemmataceae > JAXMAS01. Next base: position 1,424 of record CAZNSL010000064.1, read on the forward strand.
CCGGCACGCCGGTCGTGCCCTGGGTGAAGAGGATGACGTGGGTCGCCTGGTCGAGGCGGGCGTTGAAGCGCTTGGCCCCGGTCAGGAGGTAGCCGCCTTCGACCTTCCGCGACGTGCTGCGGATCGACGGCACGTCGCTCCCGGCCTCGGGTTCCGTGATGGCGATGGCCATGTAGCCGTCCCCCTTGGCGACCTGCCGGACGATGTCCGCGGCGTACGGGTCGTGTGACGCCAGGAGCGGCCGGACGTGGGCCCCGCCGACCACGTCCCGGAAATTGAGGTTGTGGAACCCGGCGCGCTTGAACACCTCGACCATTTTGGTGGCCGGCCAGGCCGAGCCGCCGCAGTCGGCCGGCAGGTCCAGCCCCGGAAGGCCGAAGGTGGCGGTCTTCTTCCGCCACGCCCGCGGGTTCAGGAAGTCCTTGGTCCCGCGGAGTTCACCGGCGGTTTCGTCGATCTTGCGGTTGACGACATCGACCGAATCGCTTGGCAACTTGGCCTTGCCCAGGATCGACACCGCGAACACGGTGTTGATCTCGTAGGTGAAATCGCCCCCCCGGGGGATGCCGGGCGGGTTGTTGAGGAACACCCGCGCCTTTGGCCCCCGGTCCCCGGCCCGGTATTCGAGGATGTAATGTCGGTCCCTGGCCGGACCCGATGGGTCAACGACGTCGATCTGGGCGTCCGTCTGTCCCTTCAGAAGTACGAAATGCCGGCCGGGAGAATTGCCCCTGGGGTCGGTAAACGTGTAGCTCACGACTTTGACCGAACGGGGGGCGACGCTCAGGTCGGGGCCGTCATGCTCGTCCCAGGTCTTCGTGTGCGTCCGGTACCCAGAGTTCGGGGCGGATTGGACACTGACGCCGACTCGGGCGCCGTCCAAATAGGCTTGATAGAACTCGATCAGACTGACTAGTTGATCGTTGGTCACACGCCCCTTAAGAAGTGCCTTCTGATTAGCGAAGGAGGAAAGCACAACTTTGTGGGGGTTGGGCAGCGGCTCAAGCCCGGCCATCACGCGCAGCGTCTGCAAGACGTCGATCGCTGCGGCGCTCGCGCAGGCACCGCCGCCACCCTCCTGAATGAGGTCATTGAGTTCCCCCTGGATGACAAAGGCGCTCGCACCTTGAGCCTGGGCCCGCTGCAACGAGCCGAGGGCGACGGCCGGGTTCTCGTGCTCCCTTGCCGCGTCACTCGCGTAGCTCGCCCCTGCGAAGAACAATAGGGCAGTAACCCAGGCTCGCAACCGCCGCGTCAGCATGACTATGTCCCTCTCGACCGCTATTCGCCCCCGCCCACCGACGGTGCCTTCGCGGCGGCCTTGGTCCGGGGGGCGCGTTTTTTCTGTAGGGAAACAAAGACGGCGAAGACGATGGAGACCGCCGCGAAAAAACCCAGCCACAGGGCGACCGCGAGGACTCGAAAGATCCCCAGCGACGCTTTCGTCCAAACCTTTTCTTCGTCGTAGTCGCCGACGATCTCCAACACGTGCCCGAGGTTCCCGTCCTCGGGATGGGCGACAAGATACGCATTCGCCAAGGGGGTCAGCTCGGCGCCGCCGACGACCCGATTCCACCGGTCGGGGGCCGCGTAATAGTGGGTGGCGAAGAAATAGATGTACGCCAGGCCTAAGCAGCCCGAGACGACCATTCCGGCAAGCAGCAGGCGCTCCTTCTTCGCTCGTGCCCAGGGAGAGATGATTTGGAAGGTCAGGATCAACACCATCATTTCGACCACGACGGTCAACACCGAAACGATCATGCGGTTGGGCCACGGGGCGCCGAGGCACAGCACGAGGTCGGTGACGGGAACGGCGAGCGCGGCTAGCCCAACCCACTTCCAGAAGCCCCGCACTTCGCGCACGAAGTCCCAGAACTCCCGGAGCGGCCCCCTGTAGGCCTCCAGGAATTCATCCGATCCCCCCGCGTGCTTTCCCTCGTCCGCCGGACTCATGGCCGCGCTCCTGCCAGGGGGAGGGGGAAGTGTACGGTTTCGTCCTGCTTCACCTTGACGCTCTTGACCGTCTCCCGGCCGTCCTGCCACTGGCACCGGAACCTCAAGTGCCCGGCGACCGTCACCTGCCCGTTCGGGTCCGGCACGTCAACCCAATCGGTCGCTGCCGGCTTGCCGCCCGGCGAGATGAGGAAGTAAATCTCAGGGCAGTGGGAGACCTTGTGGACAGCGCCGGGTGCGTAGGTGAACCGCACCCGGAACGTCACCGCCTCGGACACGTTCCGCAACTCGCCGATCCGGCCGCGCGCCCTGGCCACGTTTTGCACGACCTCGCGAAAGGCCGCGTAACCCTCCTCGTCTAGGTCCTGCAACTTGTTCCGCAAGGCGTCATTCAGCTCCTTCGCCGCGGCGACCTCGGCAAGCTGTTTTGTCACGACCGCCTCCACGCGCTGTAGGTGCGGTTCCCAGGCCTTTCGCAAATTGGCATCGCCGCCGAACAAACGCAGCCCCTCTACCCGCGCCTGCAGCTGGGCAGGGTAGGCGGCGATTAGACTGGTACGCGAGACCCCACCCCCCGCGCCAATCACGGGTTTCAACCCGCCCAGATGCACTCGCATGACCGGCTGCCCCCCGGGCCCGGCAATGTCCTCAATCACCGGGCGGGTCGCGTCAATCTGCTGATCCTTGAGAGCCCCGTGGAGCATCTGCCGCAGCGCCGTCTGCGACAGGCCTTGGCCATGCGCGCGGCTGGACAAAGCCAAGCCACAGGCGGCCACGCAAGAGACGACCAGGCGGCCCGCTTGTTCTACACGCGCCATTTTTTCCCTTCGGCGGGGACAAGAGACCTGTCGACTCGGTCGCTGGAGCCAACATCGCTAAGCGAATCTGCTACCGAAGTATTGTACCTCCGGCGGATGGCGGGGCTAAGCTTGGTAGTGACGGCCGCGGCCACCGTACGGTCCGACCGACGCCCGGCCGATCCTATTCCCTGCACACTCTAACTGTTAGGGTGGCGTCACCCGTGGGGGCAGGTCACTTTGGCGGTAAGCATGTTGATGGCCCTCCTTACCCTCCAGTGTGGCAAGGCGGCAGCGTTCGCGCGATGTCGGCAGGGTCTTTGGTCACAACAAGGCCTGCCGGATGTCGAATCATGGATTGGGTGTTGACAATATACTCAACGTTGAGTATATTGTCAACATGAGTAAGACTTTCGGCGAAATCCTCCGAGAAAAGCGCCAGACGGCCGGCCTTAGCCAGCGGCAACTCGCCGACCGGGCGGGCGTCGATTTCTCGTACATCAGCAAGATTGAAAACGGCCGCCTCCCGGCCCCGGCGGACGACACAGTCACGCGCCTGGCCGAGATCCTCCACTGCCCGGCGGACGACCTATTTTCTGCGGCCAAGAAACTACCTGAGGACGTGACCGAGTCGATCGGCGGGGAGCCGGCCGCACTGCGCTTCCTTCGGGAGGCCACACAAATGGGCCTCTCCGGGAAGGAGTGGGAGAAGATGCTGGGCGAACTCCAAGGGCTGCGCGGGGAGCCGAAACGGAAGGGTAAGTGATGCGCCGGACCCACTCCTACTCGAAGCGAGAGTTGCTCGACCGCTGCCTGCGGCAGTACTTCTACGAGTACTATGCCGCCGCGAAGAAGTTGCCGTTCGACGAGAGCCGCAAGGGGGCGGTGCAAGAGCAGAAGGGATTCAGCGGCGTGTACCTTCTCGGAGGTGAGAAACTCCACTGGGCCATCCACCTGATCCTCACTCGGGGTGATCAGAGCCGGGACTGGGCGCGCCAGACCGCCCTTGCATCGTTCGATGACGCCGTTCGGTATTCACGTGATCCGC
>CAZNSL010000064.1:5231-12581 GCA_964574975.1 uncultured Alcaligenaceae bacterium
GTAACGCGACGATGCTCACGCGGCAGTTTCCGCCCACGATGCTATTGGAGTTTTACTACTGTGACCCGCGAGCCGATGAACTCGCCGCCAAGGTGCGCGAGTCGCTCGCGACCGGCATGAACCGGTTTTTGACTGACGAGGCCGTGACCGCCGTCTGGCGTCCCATCCTGGCTGGGGAACACTACGTAGAGCAGCGGCTGAGCAAGTTGCCGAAGTTCGATGACTTCGGCATTGACGGGCAGATCGACCTCGTTGGCCGGGACTCGCGAGGTGTTCACGTCGTGGACTGGAAGTCCGGGGTGCAAGCTGGCGGGCACGACAGCCTGCAACTGCTGATCTATGGCCTATGGGCGGGCATACGCTTCGGCGTGCCCCCAAACCAAGTCCGGGTGCAACGTGTCTTTCTCGGCGACGGCAAGGTGGAAGCCGCCTGCCAACTTGACGACGGGCTCGTGCGGGCGGGCAAAGCGCGCCTGCTGCAAGACATCGAGTTGATGAAGGAATTGGACCCCTACGGCCGTGCCGGAATCGAGGAGGCATTCACGCCATGTCAGCGGGAAAACGTCTGCCGCCAGTGCAAGTACCAGGGCGTCTGCCCGGACGCCAACTCCGGTCCGGCCTCGAAACGAACGTCTACCTCATTGACCGTTCTACCCTGCGCGACGTGACCGTGCGCCGGGTCAAGGTGGCCTGTGGCGTGCAGGTGCCGGGCCTGCGGTCGGCCGTTTGTAGCAAGCTCAGGCGGTCGGGCACGGTCGCCGTGCCGTCCCCTGGTGAGGCGAACGAGATCGTTGTCCTCGGCGGCGGATCTTTGCCGACCAACCAAGTTCGCGACGCGTCGTGGCGGGCCGAACTGCGCGACGCCGGCCGCCCTTTTGCCCTGGACTCCGACTCGGCGGACGACTTGTTTCTGTTCGCCCGTCTCCTGGAGACGTGCTTCGTCGTCGCCTTCGAGAACGGCAGCGGGCACTGGCGCCTGTCACAGACGCTACGGAACTGGTACGCCGACGACCCGGTGGCTTCCGCAGACGGGGTGGAGGTTTTCCCCCGCGTCTCGTTCTCGACCCTCGTCTTGGATGGGCTCGGCGTCGGCGTGGCGTTCGACGCCGGATTCTTGAACCGGACCGCCCTGTCTGTCGCGGACTTTTTTGCACCCAACCTCCCCGCCCATGTCCGTCGCGAGCGCGGCCGCCAGTTCGACCGCTTTCGTAATCGCACGGAGCGGCGTAAGGGCACGCTCCTGTACACTACCGGCGAGCAGGTCGTGCCCGTTTGCTACTTCGACAGGTTCGCTGACGGAGTGACGTGCGGCTCCACCGGCCCGGTGCGGGACGCCAAGTCACTGCACGCCTACTGCCAGGCGAGGTATCCGAGGCTGCTCCTCTCCCCGGCCGACACCGTGGCCCGCGTGTCCTTTCCGGGACTCCCCCACGCAGTCCCCGTCCCGGCCAAGTTCCTCCGCGTCCGGGTAATGGCGGACGAGGAAAACTCCTTCCGCGGTTTGTCTGGCTTCAAGACGCTCTCGCCGGCACGGCGGCGCGACGAAGCCGTGCGGGCCTGGGAGGCTCACCGCGGGGAGGTCGAGGGGCTGTTGGGTTGTCGCTTACACGCCCAGTTGTGGCAGCCCGGTGCCGACCGCTGCGAGCTACTGCCATGTCCGGCCCTCCAGTTCGGATCCGGCCGCACTATCGCCGCGCCGGCATCCGCCACCGTCCCGGAGTACCGCCGCTATTACCAGGACCGGTTGACCCGGCTGAAAGGCAACGGCCTCTACGAGTTCCCGGCCGCCGTCGAACGAAAGGTCCACGTTGTGACCCCGCAGTCGGGGGCGGGTTGGACGGACGCGCTCCAGGCGGCGTTCTTGGGCGACGTCGGTCGGGCGCTCCAGGACATGGCGGGGACCCGCTTCACCCTGGTCCCGGTCCGCGAGGACGACCCAGAGAGAGTTGTCGAGTTTCTGGGCCGCGTGGAAGAGCGGCAAGGCGGGCCTGGCGCGGCGATGGTGGTGTTCGACGACCGCCGGGCCGACGGCGCGGCTTACTACCTGCTGTCGCACGGCCTGAAGGGTTGGTTCTTGAAGCGCATGACGCGGGGGCTGCTGATACGGCGGTGGGAAGAGCGACAGTCGCCGCGAGGGCGTGGCGGGAAGCCGGAGGCGGAGCGCCGCTGGCAGGACGTGATCACGCTGTCGGCACTCGACCTGCTCGACCAGATGGGGGCGACGCCGTGGCGCATCGCGTCCTGGCCGTACGATGCGTGCCTCGCTATCGACGTCGGCGAAGGACGGCGGCACTTCGCGATGTCGCTGCTCGTGTGCCGCGGCAACGATGCCGCCCCGTCGTTCGTGAGGATTTCCGACTCGTGGCCGAAGGGCGACCACCAGCACGAGGCGATCAACCGGGTAATGCTGCGCGACAAGATGGTTCAGCTCTTCGAGAGCTACCAGGCAGACGACTTCGTGCCGATTCGCTCCCTCCTTGCGGTCCGCGATGGCCACATGCAAGACGGCGAGGTGGAGGCAATGCGCGAAGCCGTTGATCGCCTCCAGAAGAAGGAGCGCGTAGCCCAGTCCGCCCACGTTGATTTTGCCGAGGTGCGGAAGCGAACCTCCAAATCGCTCCGGATGTGGCTGGCCGGAGGTGACGGCTGCGCGAACGTCCTCGAAGGCCAGGCGGTCTACCTGGACGGCAACGCGGCGTTGGTGAGCTGCACCGGGGCGGCAACACTGTCGCAGGCCGTCACGGCCGACCCGTGCGTTTTGGCGGCACATGGCGGGGCGGATGTGCGACGCGTCGCCCGGGCGTATTTCGCGCTGTCGCAACTGAACTATTCGAGTCCCGGCAAGGCCCACCGGGCCGCCCAGCCGATCCGCGAGACGGACGTACGTCTCCAGCAGCGGATGGCCGAGGACATGCGGGGAGTCAAATAACCGAAACCGGGGGTGAGCCATGAGTCAGGAGTGGCTGAACATTCAAAGCTTCTTTACCGACCACGAACTGTTGGGGGCGATCAACGACCTGTCCATCGCGGTCAAGCTCCAGGACGCGGACAAGCTCGACGCTGACCGCGAGCGCCGCGCGAAGGACGCCAAGCGGCTCCTCAAGAGGTTTTTCACGCGAATCTCCGAAGTCGAGACGACCGGCGGGCAGGAGTTGCTCCTCGGGGTGGACGCGCGGTTCCAAAGCCTCACGGACGCCATTGCGTCGGCACGGCTGGACGAAGGGCGGTTTCAATCGGTCCTAATGCGCAAGGGGGTCGCGGACGCGATGCCGCTCCTGGACGCAAAGACGGCGGAGACCCGCGCACAGCTACTGGCTAGCCTGGCCGACCTGCGCCGAGTCGTCGAACAGCACCAGCAGGCGGACGCAGCCGTGATCTTTGAGGATCAGTAATGCGGACCTACTTGGCGGAGGCCAACCAGGACATCCTGTACCAGATTGGCGTTGTTCAGGAGTTGCTCGGACGGGCCGCCGTGTGCGGCGAGTTGATGCCGTACCTGGCGCAAGTCGGCAGTCTCTGCGACGTCCTTCGCCGCCAGGCCCAGCGGAACCTGCTCGACCTGAGCTACGACGTCGAGGACACTCTGAGCGATATCCTGGCGGCGACGCAGGCGCTGTCCACGTACTTCGAGATCATCAACACGCGCCTCGCGGCACCCGCCGTACGGGCGAAGCTGGACGACCGGCTCGGGCTGCTGGTCCTGCGGTTCCTGCACGACTCGCACCCGAAGACGGCGGCCCTTCCGTTCGGGGTCACCGACGGCAGCTTCGCGATCTACCCGACCGACAAGCTGCCGCCGGTCTACCTCGTCCCCACGTCGCGACAGACGACCCTCTTATACCTGCCGCTCCTCTTCCACGAGTTCGGACACCTCCTGTACCGCTGCCACAAGCCGGAACTGGACGACCTGGTAAAAGAACTCCAAAAGGTCATCGCCCAGCACCTGGCACCGAAGGCGGTCCGGGGACGGGCCGGGGCGACTCGCACGAGCACATTCCGCAAGCGTGCGGTGACGTGCTGGTACGCGTGGGCCCAAGAGTTCTTCTGTGACGCCGTGGGCATTCAGATCGGCGGGCCGTCGTACCTGAAAGCCTTCTCCCACTACTTTCGCACCAGGTCGCTCGACCAGTACTACGTCTCTCGCGAGGACCAGCTCGCCCGGCAGCACCCGGTCACGTGGCTCCGGACGAAGATGCTCGTGGACCGTGCCCGCAAGCACGGACTTACGGCATTGGCGGACGCCGTAGAGAGGGCGTGGTCGGAGTGCGCCACACTCCTGGGTGTGACCGAAGACTACGAGGGGCTATGGTCCGAACACTACTTTCAGCCCCTCCGCCGGGCGCTCGACGACATGCTGGAGGAGACGCAGCCGTACACCTTCACGGCCAGTGACATGGGAACACTCAACGGCAACCGGCCGGCATCGCCGGTCCACCTTTGTAACCTTGCGTGGTCGGCGTTTGAAACTGACGGCAGGGGATACCGGGCGTGGGAGAAGTCGGCTATTGAGAACTTCCTGCTCCAGGGATGAACTCGAACAGAACGAGCGTTCTAACCTCCCCCTATCCCCTTTACATACCCAGCGCCCAAGCCGATTCTCCCGTTACGGCCTGCACGCGGTGGTTGGGCAGGACTGGCTTGTGGCGGTTTTGTGGCGGTCGGGAAGGATCCGCGTAACCGCATTTGGTGGAGGCCGCCATGGATCGACGACAAGTCCTTCAGGTCTTACAAGCCCTCGCCACACGTCGCGACGACCCGAGCGTGTCACTGGCGGACGGCCGATTGCGGATTGCCGGGCACGAGTTGGCCGACGCTACCGGGGGCGCGCTATCGGAAGGCGGCACAGAGGCCCGCATCCGGAGACTATTGAGAGCGGCCGGAGTGCCACCCGTCCATCTCCCTATCCTGTTCGGCGCGTGGGCGGCTGAACTCGACCGTTCGGCTTCGGTCCCTGTGCGTCGGCTGTTGGAACTGGCCAAGGGCTGTGTCCACGCCCGACCCCACGACGATCAGCTTTGGGCGTGGCGGCAGGCCGTCGAAGCCCGTCTGCACGCGGCCTATCCGGAAGCGGAACGCGTCGAGCGGTTGGCCACGGGCGCGTCGGCGGACGAACGGCGGCGCGTGCTCGAGTTGGCACCGCTACTCCAGGACTGGCCCAAGCGCTTGCTCAACCACCCCGACTGGGCGCTCGCCGAGTCGCCGTTCCACGACGTTCCGTGCAGGCCCCTGGATGACATCTGGGTCGACATTTTCTTTCTCGACCTCGACGACGTGCGGCGGACGGCCCTCGACGGCACCCTTCAGGAGTCGCTGGCGCGGCGCTACGCCGAGCGCGAGGGCACGGCCTTGCCGGCAGAGTTCGTGCTGGAGGGCTTGCACGGCTTGGTCGCCGTCGTCGGCGAGCCCGGCGTCGGCAAGACGACCTTCGTAAAGTGGGTCGCGCGGCAGTTGGTGCGGCAGCCGAACGGCCGTTACCTGCTGCCGCTGGTCGTGCCGCTGCGCCGCTACGTCCTCGCGGCGGACCACGACGGCGGGTTGCTCGGGTTCGCCCTGCGCCAGTGCGGGCTGGTCGACCCGGCCCAGCGGCAGATGTGGGCGTCAACGTTGGGCTACCTGCCGTCGCCGAACGACACGGTGCTGCTGTTGCTCGACGGCTGGGACGAGGTGCCCGTGGCGCGGCGGGAGGCGCTGCTGCAAGAGGTCCAGGACCTTTCGTACCAGTTCACCACCGTCGTCACGTCCCGGCCGTCCGCCTACCCGCTGTCGCTCGGGGCGGGCCGGTGTTTCGAGATCACCGACCTCTCGCCCGAGAGCACGACGGCGCTGGTCGAACGCTGGTTCCAGCACGCCGGCCGCCCGGACCAGGCGCGGGCGCTGTTGGACCACCTCGACGACCACCCGGACCTGCGGACCCTGGCCCGCAACCCCTTTTTGCTGACGGTGCTGTGCGGCGTGAGCCGACGCCGGGCGGCACCGGAGGGGCTGCCGGCCTCCCGGACCGAGTTGTACCGGCAAACGCTCCACGCCATCCAGGCCAGCCACACCAACCGCTATCCGGGCGCGCCATTCGACGAGTCGCGGGCGCGACAGGTCGAGCGGCTCGCGCTTTGGCTGCTGAAGGACGCGCGGGATGCCCCGCGGTATGTGTTCGATGGGGGCGACGTCCGGGCGTGCTGCGCCGACGAGCGACTGCTGGAGGACGTCCTCCGGCCGAGCCGGCTCGTGAGTCAGTGGGACTTCGACCGCGAGACGCTGCACTTCGCGCACACGACGCTTCACGAGTTCGTCGCGGCCCGGGCGCTGCTGGCTCAAGGCCCCGCGGCGCTGGCGGACTGCCTGGACCGCCACGGCCTGGACTCGGCGTGGCAGGAGGTGTTCGGGTTCGTGGCCGGCTCGGCCCCCGAGGCTCGTCAGGGGTTTTGGGCGGCGATGGCACAATTGGCCGGGCGGCCGGACCGCTTCGGCCTCGTCGCGGCCCGCCTAGCCCGATTCGTGCGCGAGGCCGGCGCGCGCGACGGCGGCCGCACTCTGCTCGGCGTCGACCTTCGCGACGAACTCTGGGCGTGCGTCGAGCGCGGCGTCCAGCGCCGGTGGTTCATCCGCCGCTGTAGCGAGTTCGCCCCTGACTGGTTCGCCGGGCGGGCGGCACTGAAGTTGGCGGAACTCGGCCCGGACGGTGACCGCGGCCTCCGCGCCGACCTGATCCGCGGGTGCAACGAACTGCGGACGCCGGCGTCGTCACGGTTCCTCGCAGAGCAGCTCCTGAGCGAGACGTCGGACGGAGCGGTCGCGAGCTACGCCGGCCGCGGGCTGTTGGTCGACGACATGACGGCGCTGCGCGAGGTACTTGCCGCGGGTCGGCGGCCGCCGGTGGTCCTTCGCCACGTCATCCGGGCGCTCGGCTCCGCCCGCGACCACGCCAGCGTCCCGCTGTTGCAGGCCGTCGCCGCGCGGGACGACGGCGTGTTGCGGGACGCCGCCCTCGAAGCGCTCGCGCGGGTCGGCGGCCTGCGGGCGTTCGAGGCCCTGGAGCAACTGCTGGACGCGGCGGCCGACGCGGAGGGCCGCGGCCGCGTCTACACGGCGTTCGGGGAGATGCGCGAGCCGAGGTCGCGCGACCGGTTGCTCGACGTCCTCGCAGGCTGCCCGCCCGACGACCCGGCGTGCGTGCCAATTCTGGCCGCGCTCGTCGAAAACCCGATCGGCACGGACAGCGACATCGTCGTGGACATGTTGCTCCACAGCCCTCTGACGGAGGCCCGCGAACACGCCGCCTGGGCGCTGGAGCATTGCACGCCGTCGCCGGCCGTTTCGGACGCCCTGGCCGCCGCCGCGCGGCAGGAGGCGGAG
>CAZNSL010000065.1:0-12423 GCA_964574975.1 uncultured Alcaligenaceae bacterium
CGTCGACGCGCACCGCACCGTCGCGCTGGTCATCAGCCCCTACACGAAGCGCAAGTTCGTCGAGTCGACCTGCTACAACCAGACGGGCATGGTCAAGACGATCGAGCTGCTCCTCGGCCTGCCGCCGATGAACCAGCTCGACCTGTCGGCCACGGCCATGCGCGACTGCTTCCAGGCCGCGCCCGACCCAACGCCGTACGCGGCGGTGCCGAACCGCATCCCGCTGGACGAGATGAACCGACCGACGGCGGCCTTGCGCGGTCGGGCGCTGGAGTTCGCGCGCAAGTCGCTCGAGCTGGACTTCGACGAGGCCGACCAGGCCGACGAGGACACACTCAACCGCATCCTCTGGCACTCGGTGCGCGGCGACGCGCCGTACCCCAAGGACATGCCGTGAGCGGCCTCACGCGACCGTGAGCCGTACCGGCACGTCACCGACTCGTTGACGAATCCCGCCACGGCGGTACAACCGGGTCTGAATGCTCGACGGCCATTTCGCCCGCGCACAGAGGTGACTTCATGAAGCGGTTCATCGGTGGATTGGCGGCGGCGGTCCTGATCGTTAGTGCGGCGGTCCCGGCGCGGGCAGACGGCTCGAAGGACGCGGCGGCCATCCTGGACAAGGCCATCAAGGCACTGGGCGGGGCCGAGAAGTTCGGCAAGACTCCGGCCTACCAGTTGAAGGGCAAGGGCACGATCAACTTTGGCGGCAACGAGAGTTCCTTCACCGCCCAAGCGACCGCGCAGGGCCTGGACCACTACCGCAGCGAGTTCGAGGCCGACCTCGGCGGCAACAAGATTCACGGCGTGACCGTCATCAACGGGACCAAGGGCTGGCGGAAGTTCGGCGAGAACGGCATGGACCTGTCCGGGGACGTGCTGGCTAACGAGAAGCGCAACGTCTACCTCCAGGTCCTCCCGATCTCGCTGGTCGCCCTCAAGGGCGAGGGCTTCAAGCTCGCCTTGGCCGGCGAGGAAAAGGTCGGCGACAAGCCGGCGGTCGGCCTCAAGGTGACGGGGCCGGAGGGCAAGGACTTCACGATCTACTTCGACAAGGCGAGCGGCCTGCCGGTGAAACAGGTGGCCAAGGTGAGCGGGTTTATGGGCGAGGAGGTCACGCAGGAGACAACCTACGCCGACTACAAGGACTTCGGCGGCGTCAAGAAGGCCACGAAGACGACGAGCAAGCGCGACGGCGAGCCGTTCCTGAAGCAGGAAATCACCGAGTTCAAACTGCTGGACAAGGTAGCTCCGGAGACGTTCGCCGAGCCGAAGTGACGGCCGCGCGGGCGGTGGCGTCACGGCGGGTCACCGTTCCGTCAGCCAGCCGACCAACTTCCGCGTCACGAACTCCGGCTTGTCGCGGTGGACGAAGTGCCCGGCTCCGGGCACCGTGACGAGCGTCAGGTCGCCCTCCACCCACTTCCAGGTATCGTTGAGCGCCCCCGGTAGCAGGTGCTTATCGTCCAGCCCGTGGATCATCAGCACGGGGCACTTGACCGGGGGCCGTTTCGCGTCCGCCTGGTACGGCTCCCGCGGGTAGTTCGCCTTGTAGTAGTTCAACATCGCTTCCACCGACGACCGCTTCATCGCCTCCAGGTACTCCTTTCGCGCCTCGGGCTCCTTTACCCAACGCAACAGTTGCTCCGGCTGGATGAGCCGGGCGGCCTCCGGCTTCTGGAAGTCGCGGGCGTACTGGCTGTTCTTCCGCTGTTCGGGATTGGTCGCCAACTCGCGCAGGAGGCCGTTGGGGTGCGGCAGATTGAGGATGGCGAGCCGGTCGATCGTTTCGGGCTGGGCCATCGCGCAGGCCCAGGCGATCGCGCCGCCCCAGTCGTGGCCGACCAGGGTCATCGTCTTGCGCTGGAAGTGGCGGCGCACTGCGGCGACATCGCCGACGAGCTTGTCCATCGCGTAGTTGGCGATGCCCTCGGGCTTGTCGCTTGTGTTGTACCCGCGCAGGTCGAGAGCCACGACCTGGAAGTGCCGGCTCAGCGCGGGCATCTGGTCGCGCCAGGTGTAGTGGTAATCCGGGAAGCCGTGCAGCAGGACCAAGAGCGGGCCTTGGCCGGCGGTGACGTAGTGCAGTTTGACGCCGCCCGAGTCGACGAAGCCGGACTCGCCGAGGTCGGCGGCGCAGGCGGAATCGGCGACGATCAAGACGAAGGCCATTGTGGCTACGGTCGAAACGCGCATGGTACACCCTCTCTTCCGTCGAGAATCTCCCGGACCCGGCGAACGGTGTCGCCGCACGTCGCGGAGTGCCCGCCGAATGGCGCGGCGCGGTCGCCGACCGAACGCCGGAAGGAGCCGTGGACCTGGCCGCAGCCGGTTCGCTCGATGAGCCGTCGGACGTTGGCCGGCCGAACGCCGCCGGCCGGCAAAACTTCGATACGACCGCGGGCGGCATCGACCAGCCGGGCGAGGCGGTCGAGGTCGGTGGCGTCGGCCATCACCCGCGGGACGCCCAGGTCGATGAGCTGCTCCAGGGCCGCGAGTGGGTCGGGGACCAGGTCGAAGGCGCGGTGGAAGACGACGCGGTCGGTGGGGAACGGCCGAAGCCGCCGCACATCGACCTCCGACGTGGGGGTGAGGATGCCGAGGGCGACCTCGCCTTCGATCCACTCCAGGTCGCGGTGCATGGTCGCCAACTCTGCCTCGTCGTAGCAGAAGCCTCCGGGTCGCGGTCGCAGCAGGGTGACGACCGGCAGGCCGGCCCGTCGGGCACCGGCGAGGGTGCCGGGGGTCGGCGTCAGACCGTCGAGTTCCAGGGCGGCGCTGAGTTCCAGCCGGTCGGCCCCGGCGGCGGCAGCGGTCAGGGCGTCGGTCGCGGAAGCGACGGCGACTTCGAGGACGATGCGCGCGGACATGTCGGTTAGGATAATCGGCCGGGGGACGTTGGCACCCGACGGCGCGGTCACGAGCCAGTTTCTCGGGCGGCGAGTCGGCCGGTGCCACGTCTCGCCAAACTGACTGACGAACCGCAACCCGTATACCAAACGTAGATCGGAGTACGAGTTCGGCACGCTCGCCGGGCTTCGCGCCACGCGCCGCTTGCGACACTTCGACGCCGGCCGAACCGATTTCCAGGGGACGACCTTGACGGCCAACGCCAACTCGACGCCGATATCCGGACCGGAGCCACTTCGGGACGACGGGCTGCGACGGTCCATGTGGAGCATGCTCACGACCTGTGCGATGGCCCTGGCGGCGGTCGCCGTCATGGTTTGGCTGTGGCCGTCGTCGCCGCGCACGCATCGCGTCAAAATGGTCACGGACATCGAGCCACACCGCAAACTGCTCGGCCAACAGATCCGCGAGGAAGGCTATCGCCACCATCTCGACCTAGAACTCAGCTCGAAGAACTACGGCGCGCTGACCGCGCTCGACGAGGCCGATACCCCGAGCGACGTGAAGCTCGCCCTGGTCCCCGGCGGGATCAAAGCCCGCGATTACTCGCATGTGCGCGTGGTCGCAACCCTCGCTCACGAACCGCTTCACGTGCTGGTCCGGCCCGAACTGGCCGGCCAGGCGCTCTCGACCCTGCGCGGCCGGCGCGTGGACCTCGGCCCCGCCACAACCGCGTCGCACCACCTGGCCCGGGCCGTTCTCGCGTTCGCTGGCCTCAAGCCGACGACGGATCGCGATGCCGGCGGATACGTCCTGGAATCGACCGACCATCAGGACCTTCACCGGGCGTTGGACCGAATCGAAACGCTCAGCGGCTCGGAACGGACCCAGGCCGTCAGCAAACTGCCCGATGCCGTCCTCTTCCTGGCTCCGCTGCCGTCCCTGCTGGCTCGGCGGCTGGTGACGGAGATCGGCTACGACCTGCTCCCGGTGCCGTTTGCCGACGCCTTCTGCACCGAGCGTCTTAGCCCGCCCGACGCGGGCGGAATCCGCATCGACTGCTCCGCAATGGGCTCGGCCACCATTCCCGCGTACATCTACCGCGGCGATCCGCCCGTCCCCGCGAAGCCGATTCCCACGATCAGCGCGCCGCTCTTGCTGATCGCCCAGGACGACACGGACCCCGAGACGGTGTTCCGCCTCCTCGAATCCGTCTACGACAGCCCGTTAAAGAACGCGATCCGCCCCCCGGAGTTGCACGAGCAAGCCCCACCGTTTCCATTCCATCCGGGGACGGAACGGTTCCTACGCCGCCACGAGCCGTGGATGACCCCCGACGTCGCGTCGAAGTTGAAGTCGTTCATTGGGGGCCTGGCTTCGTTCGCATCGGGGGCAATCGGGCTGTACACGTTCATGCGAGTTCGGAAGATTCGGCGCTTCGAATCCTACTACCGCGAACTCAGTTGCATCGAGTTACTCGCCCGCGACCAGATGACCGACCCGAACTGTCCCCGCGAACCGATGGCCCGGCGGGCGGAGTTGGAGGCGCGCCTGACGGCCTTGCGGTGTCGCATCTTCCAGGACTTCGCCCGGGGCAAGTTGAAGGGCGAGAGCGAACTCGCGGACATCGTCTCCATGATCAACAACACCCGAGCATCGCTGGCCGGACCGGAGTTGCCCGATGAGAGCGCGGACGCGCCCGCCCGTGGGAAGGAGAAGGGGTAAGTCGCCAGTTCCACCGCGTCGTAGCAGAAGCCGCCGGGTCGAGGCGGCAGCATGGTGACGACCGGCAGACCGACCCGTCGGGCATCGGCGCGGGTGCCGGGTGTCGGCGTCGAACCGTCGAGTTCCAGGGCGGCAGCAGCTTCGAGGACGATGCGTGGTGGCATGTCGGATGGGATAATCGGCCGCGGGAGGTTGACACCCGATGGCGTAGTTGCGAATCGGTGTCTCCGGGCTTGCTTCCGTGCGATATGATTCGAGCAGCGGGGAACCAGCCGGCACGGAACGACTACGTTTCGGACGACACGGAAGTTGCGGCGCTGGCTACCGGCACGATACGCCCGGCAGTCGCCTGTGGGAGGCCGTCACCGTGTTCCGAAGTCGATTCGCCGCCGGCGTGGCCGTCGCGCTGGCTACTTTCGTCCCATCGGCGTTCGCCCAGCGGACCTTCAATGGTCGGATCGACGCCGGCACTAACGTCGGAGGTTTCCGCCCCGGCGTCTACGGCAACGTGTACCAAGGGAACCAAATCGACTTTCGCAACGGCAACTACAGCGGGCAGGGGGCTTACGGCTACGGCTATTTCGGCGGCTATCAGCCGAACCCCATTCCCCCGACGATCCAGGTCGATCTCAGCCAGTACCAACGTCGGCTCGCCGAGACTGCCCAGCAGGCCGTCCCGCCGACGTTCGGTTACGCGCCGACCATCACACCGCATTCTGGCTCCGTGCCAGTTGGTACGGGTCCATCCCCGGCCACGGGACCAACTTCGGCCATCGCGGGATCGATCCCAAGTCCGCCGACGATGTCCACGGCCCGAATCACGGTTCGCCTGCCGGCGGACGCCGAGTTGTGGTTCGAGACGGTCAAGACCCTGAAGACGGGTACCGAGCGGGTGTTCACGACGCCGGCGGTTCGATCCGGCGGACATTACGGGTACTGGGTCACGGCGCGGTGGCTCCAGGACGGGCGCACGGTCACCCGCGAGCGGATGGTCCGCTTCGAGGCCGGCGGTGATGTCGTGGTGAACCTCGACGAACCGAACGCCGCGCCTCCGCCGAGCCTCGCATCACCGCGCCACTGACCGGCTAGCGCGTCGCGCGGGCCAGTTTCCTCGACGAACGCGGTATGCGTCGTTCCTGGCGACACCCGGCTTGCGACACGCGGCGTCGAACATCCGCTTTGTCGCGGAAAGCCACTGGTCTTTCAGGGCTTCGGTTCAGGGTGGATGACGGGACTTGAACCCGCGACCCCCAGATCCACAATTCGTTACGGCAAATTCCGTCTTTGTCCGCCCACGTCTGAAGTGATTTCTCACGTGGGGTTTACAAAGATGCGATTTTCCGCCGACGTTTGCGTTTGACCGCCCGTGTCCGCCCCTTTGGCTACAAGTTGGCTACATGAAATGGTTCTGAAAAACGATTACGATGGGGCCACATGAGGGCGCCTCTGCCAAGGGGGCGCGG
Organism: uncultured Alcaligenaceae bacterium; assembly: GCA_964574975.1. Taxonomy (GTDB): domain Bacteria; phylum Planctomycetota; class Planctomycetia; order Gemmatales; family Gemmataceae; genus JAXMAS01. The sequence continues at coordinate 6,039 of CAZNSL010000065.1, forward strand.
CCCGCCGCCCCCAATCCGCCGCCGCAATTCGACCAACTGTTGGTCGTGCTGTGCGGTGAAGCCCGACGCAGGCCGGCCGCGGCACGCCTCCAGCTGTCGTAGCAGGTCACGGACCTGTTGCACGGTGCCGTACTCCAGACTGAAGTTCGGTCGCGAGGCCAGCTAGTCGAGCCAGTTGAACAGGTGTTCGATCGCCATTCGTCACCTTCCCGATATGACCGTGTCGTCGAGCATGCGACCAGGGATGGCCGATTATGCTCTAACGCCGGGCCAGCACGGGACAAATTCCCGGCCGTGAGGCGTCTTCAACACCGTCTGCTCCACTTGGACAGAATGCTGCTCCGGCCCAGTTCCTTTCCTATAAGCGCTTGCGCCCAGTCACGACGACTTCTCCGTCCGGCTCGTGGGTGTGCGTCGGTCGCTGGCCAGTGTACTTCTTCCAGAGCTCATCGACGGTGGTCCGGTCTAGGATGGTCAGCAGCACCTCTTGAATGTCCTCCTTGTTGCCGGCCTCGTCGAGGCCCTGCCCGAAGGTCAGTCCGCCGCGGTCCGTGAGCAGAAACCGGTCGTGTAACTCCTTCGCCCGGCAGCGGACGATTCTTAGTGTCATGCCCGCTGGGATGATGTCCGGAAGCCAACCCGCGCAGCTTAACTTGAAATCGGCCGCCGCATCCCGTTCATCGCCAGTGACGTACGTGATGTCCTGTGCCAGACACTTCTTGTTGTGGTCCAGCATCGCATCCAGAAATGCCGCGAGGGCATTGCGGAATCCCTTGTTCCTCGGCCGAAAATTGGGATCGACGAACAACACCTTACGGGCGTTTTGAAGCAACGGTCGAACCGCCGCCGCCATGTCCCGTCCGATTCGGGCGACGAACTTCGATCGGGGCACGGTCCAACATTTTGGCGGAGAAATCGCACCGAGATCGGCATCGGTCAATACGAAGTCGCGGCCCGAGGAATTCAATGCGGTCAGTATTGCGGCGAAGGGGCGGGCCATGTGTTCGACAAGGGCGTTGTCAAACCAGGACTTCTCGGCGGCCCAAGTGTGATGGCGGGGCAGCAAGCAGTTCTTGAGTTGCAAAAGCCCTTCGATGATCCGGTGTTTTTCGACTTCCGGAAGGTGGCCGATCATTCCGACAACCCGCAATTCCCATTTTTTTGGGAAATCTGAAATCAACTTGCCGTGCTCTACACCGAAGATGGCGGCGTAGTGCCGCACTGCGGCCCAGGTCGTCAAGAGCATCGGATCGACGGCGAACTCGGCGAACATGGGTCAGAACAACTCCTGTGCCCGCTCCTCGAAGAAGCCGCTTGGCCACCGGTCTACGAATTCGCCGGTCCGGTCCACGCGAAGGTGGTGGACCACCGCCCCACTCAGTTGCCCGGCGGTGCCCGCCTTCGCGGGCTCTACGTAAAGGACGCCCAGATGTTCCGGGAACATGCCGGGGTGACCCGGCGGCAAGCCCTCTTCGGACGTCTCGCGGATGCGGCGGAGGATTCGAAGCATCAGGTGTTCGCTGTGGGTTTCTATCAGGTAATCACGGGACCCGTTCAGGGCAGTTTCGATGATGAGGTCTCCGAGGGCCGCCTGGAGCCGCGGGTGGACGTGCAATTCCGGCTGTTCGATCACCACTAGCTGGTTGTCGTCGGCGGCCGCGGCCACGACTACGGGCAGGATTTGCGAGATGCCGATGCCGACGTCGGGCGGCAGGTGGTCGAGCTTGTTGTCCTCCGACACCAGAACGACTTGGGTTTCCGTCGGCAGGGCGTTCAGCCGGACCTGGGTTGTGTCGGCATCGTCGAAGGCCCGACCCGATACGAGAGACCGGATGAGCGGGTCGGCGAGGTCCAGCCGCTTGTACCGCCGGCGCTCGACGCGGTAGCCGGCGTTGAGTCGATCCGGTTGCGACAACCAATCGCTGACGTCCGCGACGAGTTTGTCCGGCCCGGTCGTCAGGAGGTCCCAGGCGGCGATGCCCGATGCCCACCGCGACGGGTCGGGGGATTTCGGTGGCGAGTAGGTGCGCGTGGGTGTTTCCCGAAAGGGACCCAGGTAGCGAAATGATTTGAGCCAATCCCGGAGCATTTGGCCCGGGCCAACAATCAGTTGGCTGAAGACGGCAATCAGATAATCGATGAACACGCGCGGCGACTTGGCCATCTCGGCCGCAGCTTTCTCGAATTCCTCCGGTGACGCCCTATTCGCCAATGGGAGAGCGCGTTCCCACTGCGGCAGCGCGTCAGGTTGCCATGGGAAGCTCCGAAACGAAAGGCCGATTGGCTCCCCGGCCGAATACGTCGTGGCAACTTTGGAAAGCGTTTCGTGATCCGGGATGACCGGATGGGAATAGTTCACCCCGGTGAGATGGGCCTGGCGACCGTCGGACTGACTTTCGATCCGCGCGAGTGGCAAGCCGTTGATATCGACCGCGTATTCGCGCACGTACGGATGGCCCTGAATGTCGCTCCAGTAGACTGCGACCGCGACTCGGGCCGTCTTGACCGTGTCATCGAATGCAAATCCGTGATGCTCTTCAGCCATCAGGCCTTCGGGCGTGATGTAGGTCGGTAGTCTCTTGTCCGACAGGTCCAGGTCAAATGTTAGCCGGATCGGCCGGAAAAGGTCGCGGTTGTGAACGAAGTTGCGAAAGCCGCCCAGGTCCACGAACGTCCCGCCGGCTGCGGTCTGGTCGGCGTCCAGGTTTCGCCGCTCGAAGATTTCGCGAGCATAATGCAGGGCGTGGAGGATCGAGCTTTTTCCGGCGCTGTTGGGGCCGAAGAGGAGCGTGATCGGCTTCAGTTCGATTTCGACCGGCTCGCCGATGCCCTTGAAGTTTTCGACGGCGACGCGGGTCACCAGGGGCTTGCGTCGCTTTCCGAAGGCCGTTTCCTCGTCCCCCGACTCCTCATCGTCCACGGGGATAAGGGTGATGTATTGGGCATTCTCAGCGTCCACATCGGTCGGAGAAATCCAAAGATAGTCCTTTCCCCGGCCGCGAATCACGTAGTCATCCAGACTACTGGCGTCGGCGTGTGCGGCTCCGGCCAACCCGACTGCGTTGATAATGTCGTATGGCGTTTCGGCATCGCTGAAGACGTAGACGTAGTCTATGAACGGGTCGTAATTAAGTAGAGTTTCGAGTAGCTCTTCGACGGTTACAGAAAGGTGCGGTAGCTGGGACTCGAAGTTTTGATAGGCATCGACCTTCCAAATCTGGGCACGGTCGAGTAGGAACTTGGCGAGTTCTTCGCGCGACACTTTGGCAAGGAGTCCGGCCACATCATCCTCCTCTGTGACGACGTAACGCACGGTTGGGGCGGTACCGGCGTCGCATGTTACTGCGTTTGACTTTTCCCACTCGCCTATGACCGGCGGCGCTTCCGGGGCTTATTTCGGCCGCGGGCCTCCAGCATACGCCGCTTGCGTTCGAGTTCGTCGGCGAGGGTTTGCTCGTCCGGCAGCGCCGTACGGTACTCGGCCGCCAAGACCTTGTTGGGCAGCCCGTCCAGGGCGTAGCGGACCACGGCCGCGTCCTTCTGGGTGCAGAGGATGACGCCGACGGGCGGGTTTTCGTCGGCGTGGGTCCAGTGTTCGCGGGCGTAGTTGAGGTACAGGTGCATCTGCCCGGCGTCGGCGTGGGTGAACTTGCCCTGCTTCAGGTCGATGACCACCAAGCAGCGGAGCTTGCGATGGAAGAACAGCAGGTCGATGCGGTACCACTCGTCGCCGATGCGCAGCCGCTTCTGCCGGCCGACGAACGCGAAGTCGCCGCCGAGTTCAATCAGGAAGGACTCCAGTTCTCGGATCAGGGCTTCCTCCAGCTCGCCTTCGGAGTACTCGTCCTTGAGGCCGAGGAACTCCAGGACGAACGGGTCCTTGATCTCGTCCTCCGGGGTCAGCCCTTCGCCCGGCCGAGCGGCGGCCCCTTTGTTCAGCATCGCCTCCTTGTTTCGCGACGCCAGGGTGCGCTCGTAGAAGAGCGTGGTGATTTGCCGTTCGAGTTGGCGAACCGTCCAGCCGCCGCGGAGCGCCTCGGCCTCGTAGAACTGGCGGGCGGCCGGTTTCTGGACCTTGAGGAGCAGGACATAGTGCGACCACGGGAGCGGGAACCACCGAGCGATGTGGGCGAGCAGCGCGGGCGATTGGCCAGACACTGTCTGGCCAATCGGGGGCATTCCGGCCGAAGCCTCCAATTTTCCAGACGCTGTCTGGAAAATCTCCGGGTAGGCGAGGTAGAAGCCCCGCATCTGATACAGGTTGCTCTTGCCGAACCCGCGCCCGAACCGCTCTGTGAGATCGGACGCGAGCCTCGTGACCATTACCGCGCCGTACTCCGCCTGCGCCGCACCGGCCTGCTCGACTTCGACGACCCGGCGACCGATCTCCCAATAGGTCGCCGTCATCACGGCGTTGACCGACCGGGCCGCCGCCCGCCGGGCCGCTTCGAGCAGTTCGACGACCCCGCCGAGTACCCGGTCGTAATCGGGCAGAGACGGCTGAGTCGAACTGATGAGTCGGCGACTCTTATTCAACGTTTTCCCCCTACCTTCCGCGCAGGTTTGGAGGCACGCCGACCACCGCGGTCACGACCTGCTTTCTTTGTCCTCGAGCCTGGCGGATGCGCTTCAGGAGTGCTCCCAACCGGGCCAAACTGCGAGACTCCATCAGGTGCGACGGGCGGGTCCGCCGGTGGTACTGATCCAAGCAGTGATTCTCCAACGGATCCGGGTACGCCCGTGGTGATGACTTCGGACCTTGAAACTTCCGGCGACACCACCGTTTCAAACGGCACCCGGGCTGTGGCTACCACTTCCGAGGCTGGACGGCAGTGCGATTCCTGGTCGTCGAAGAAGATGTGGGGGCGGAAGGCTTGCAGTATGCCCGTTTTCGACACACCACCCATGAAGAACGCTTCGTCGACGTGGATACCCCACGCCCGAAAGGTGTTTAGCACGCGCAAGTGGGCGGGCATGTTCCGAGCGGTAATGAGGGCCGTGCGAACCGGCGATTTGTCAAAGCTGCGGTCTTTCTGAAGGACCGCTAGCGTCCGTAGGAGCTTGGCGAAAGGTCCATCGGCCAAGGGCCGGGTGGCCAGCCGCTGCTCGTGATCCATGAACCTTTCGATTCCGTGCTGCTGGTAAACTTGCTCCGATTCGCCCCCGAAGAGCACATTGTCGCCATCGAAGGCGATCCGGAGTTCCTCGACCGGATCGCTTTCCTCCTTAGGAGTACCGTAGATTACTGCAGCTGCGATGCCAGCCTGCAAGGCATCTCGCACGTCGTTTTCGTAAGCCGAGAGGTAGAGATCGACACAGAACGGCTTCAAGTAGCGGGCTACGTGGGTGCCGCCTGTCAACGCAGATCGCTGGATGTCCAGTCCGTAGTGGGCAATGGACTTGAAAAGCCGCATCGAGGTCGCCGGGCTGTTTCGAGACGTGACTATCACCTCGGCCCGGCGACCGCCCCGAACCTTCCTGTTGAGCGCCAAGATCGCTTCGACGAGCCGGAAACCGGTACCGGGTTTCAGGATGTCATGCTCATAGGCTTCCTGGTATTGCGAATACGCTTCTTCGCCGTCCTTCTCGAAAACGGCGTTGGACTCTTCCAGGTCAAACAATGCCCGAGAAGAGATCCCAATGACCAAGCTCTTGGACAAATCAACCGGCATAACGCTTTCCCCGCCTCAAGAATTACTCGGAAGCCCTCGATCGGCCTACGGCGGACAAGACCCCACAGGATGATTTCGGCCGCGATCCGACTCAACGTCGGCAGCGGTCGGTTTCGTTCAAAGCCCCCCCCGGAAGGCTCGTTGGACGAGGGAGTTGAAGAGATCATCACATTGACACAATGCACTAAGGCATGATCCATACAGCGATTGGTGCTTGTCAAAGCACTTCCTGAACAACTCCTGCTGTTTCTTAGGCGGAAGATGGACCGGAAATGCCTTTAAGATTCCCAGGTTAATATGTGGCACACCAGTGGAGATAGTCCGACGCTCCATCTCCCGAATAGCCCACCGTGACTGGAAATAATACACGAGGAAGATCGGATCCACTTGTGATGTGTCCACCGCAAGTTTCATCTGACTTTGAGACACAACATACTGGGGAAAGTGAGAATCATCGCGAATGATACCGAGCTGACCGGCCAGTCGAGCTCCTCGTTGCGAAAAAATAATGTCGCCTGGAAAAGCAGAACACTTGACGAGGTCTTCCGCTTTCTTTGCAGATACGAATACCAATCCGTCTTCGTTCATGTAGGGTGAATCGTCAGATAGATTGCCACCACGAATTACCGGCACTCCGGGTGTGGTTACATAATCAGCCGCTGTTAGGTCGGATCCAAATGGACCGCCTATGCACGAATACGGCCGATCGGCTT